>CAKUQA010000083.1 GCA_934675225.1 uncultured Candidatus Melainabacteria bacterium
CTGTGTCGTTATCAGTGTCCATATCTGTATCAGTATCATTGTCAGTATCGTTATCAGTATCAGTATCGATATCTGTATCAATATCCGTATCTGTATCTAAGTCAGTATCCGTATCTGTATCAATGTCACTGTCCAAATCAGTATCTGTGTCTGTATCAGTATCTGTATCTGTGTCGGTATCGTTATCAGTGTCCATATCAGTATCAGTATCATTGTCAGTATCGTTATCAGTATCAGTATCAATATCAGTGTCTGTATCGATATCTGTATCTGTATCACTGTCTAAGTCAGTATCAATATCAGTATCAGTATCCGTATCTGTGTCGGTATCTGTATCTAACGGATAATCAGGTTCATCGTCTTTTGGTACAACTAAGTTATCATCGTCTTCCTCTGTACCTTGTTTATTAGGATCAGTAGTTCCGTCGTAGCCTTCGTCGCCACCTTGTTCACTACCACCATAATAGTAGTTACGTTCGTCTTCGTTTCTACCAATTGCAGTAACATCATCAGGTCTAACAGCTTTTGTTCTTATTGAAATTGGAGTAGAACCATCTTTGGCATTTGTTAAAGTATTAGTTGTGCTATCTTTAACTACTGTAGAAACCCCTCCGTTACGGTGTTTACCCATATTGAAGTAGTAACCGCCGGCATAAGCGTTGTCTGCAACCATATACAAGTCTTGGTCGCCTGACGGACGTTTGTTACCATCACCTTTCAAAGTACCGTTTTTAACAACGATTGTAGAATCTGATGCGCTTCTGTATTCAGGTTTTTCTGAATCAATCCATTGTGTACCCAAGTCAAGTGCAACCAATTTTGCTCTTGTCGGATGAGTATTTTTATTTTCTCCGTAGTAATCTGTACCATAAGTAGGAACTTCACCTAAATGGTCGATGTACATATTTTTACCACGAGTTGTTAGGTTAATATTATTAGCTGCAGTTGTTTCTCTAACATAAACATTTCCTGAGAATTCTGCATTTACATCGCCTGTTCTTGAAATAATCGCGCAAGCGTTAGTGTCAAGTTTAGATCCGTCAGCTGCATCCAAACCTTTAACATTAATATTATTTATAGCTAAGATGTCAACGCCATTACCTGTCTTGTTAATATTGTCAATTACGTGAGTTTTTTGAGCATCATCACCAACACGGTTGTATGTATAGCCGTTTTGTCTGAATGTCAAAGCTTTGCCGGTTTCGCCAACATTTCCGCTAGCAATTAGAGAAATACCTGTACCTTCAACGTTAGGAGTTTTGCCTGCTGCATCTTTTGTTCTGTTAACGATGTTGTATGCTGTTGCACCTTTGTTAGTAGAATCATCAGCCAACAAAATTACTCTGCCATCAGCCTTAATTTGGTTAACATTCATGTCTTTGTTCAAACTAGCCATATTGATTAGTGAAGTGTTAGTACCTTTTGTGCTTGTTGCAGTAATTACACCATCAATAGATGTGTTAACTGATTTTGTCAAATCTCTGCCATCAGGGCCAATACCTGTACAAATACCACCGTCACAAGGGCCAACTTCTTCACCAATTGCACCGTTTGTAACAGTAGCGTTCAAATCAGCACCATCGGTTGTATAAATTAAAGTTTTAGCAAAACCGTTGTTCAACAAGTTACCATTAGTAACCGCAATATTAACATCTGCGTTAGAGGTAATATTTTTATCTTTACCTGCTGAACCAATAGACATGTTAGAATTTTGGTTTATGAAGTTAACAGTACCGGCTTTAGTTCCATGGTTTGCGACAACAGAACCTTTAATGTTCATTCCGCCAGCGCCTTCGTTGTATACTAATAATTTTGCTTTGTCAGCTTGGTTTCTTGTTGTTGCTCCTGATTTAATTAAACCTGTTGTATCAACTAACAAACCACTTGTAGCATTTTCATTTCTAATAGTTAATGCCCCATTAGGGTTAGAAACTTCACCGGCAATAGAAATACCATTAGCACCTGTGTTAGTGATTGCAATATTTCCGTTTGATGCAAAATTTCTAACTTGAGCACCTTGTCCAATTGAAGTGCCGGTGCTTGATGTAATCGTAATATTTCCGTTTGAATTTGCAAAACCACTTGCAACATTCATATTATCTGTATTTACAAGTGCATTAAAAATCTGATTTACATTATCTGTTATAGTTGTTGAATTTGTAGGGTATTTTAATGCATTCAAATCGCTATTTAAAGCAGTTCCTGCATAAACCTTTGCATCGTTACCAATATTTATTGTATCGCCTTTAAGTTCAACATTTCCACGAGCAACAATTCTACCATTTATTGTAATAGGAACAGCATTTGCGTTTCCATATTGCAAAGTTGATAAATCTCTAGCAGTTGTTTCAGTTGCCATAGAATGGTTATTATTTTGTTCTGCTTCTAAAGGCAAACCTTTTATCAAAGTCTTATAAGAATCAGTAGTTGGTGTCAAAACAGATAAAGAACCAACATTCAAAACGCCTGAAGCTCCAACAACCATACCTTGAGGAGAAACAAAAATCAATTGACCGTTTGATTTTACATTTCCACCTTGGTTAGCCAAAGCATTAACAATACCATTAATATTAACTTGGTTATTGACAAAGTTTACAAACGTATCAATATCTGTGGCATTACCATATTCATTTTTTTGAGCATCTAGCCATTGGTAAATAAAGTTTGCAATATCACCATTTCCCAAATTAAAATCTTTAAAAACTCTATAACCAACATTACCTTTATAACTATCCGGATATAAGTTGTAAACCCCATTTGCGTCAGGAGTAATTGTTCCACCATTACCGTTTGTAATAATTGACGCTGCCATTACCTGATATGCTAATGATTGCTGCATAACAAGCAACAGACTTAACATAAATGCAACTACTCTTTTTTTATTAATTCCTTGTGTATTCATTATCTTTTGGAACCTCTATTTTCATTTTCTGCACGTCAAACACTTTTACATGTATATAAACGGCATTTGCATGGAATTCTTTACTGTTTTTGTTCAAATATTTACAAAAGTTTATATTATTTTCTTCCGGGATTAAATGGTTTGTACAATTTGTTATTAACGGAAGATGTACCAAATCCCGGGAAGTTTGCATTCGGTTGAACAAGATTATAATCATTTCTACGAATTTCAACATCTACAGGATTACCTTTTTCATCCTGAACATTTCTTATTTCCGGCTCATTTTGAACCAAATCTAATTGGAAAATTTCATCATGAGCTCTTTTATTCAAAATGCTATTACCTTGTCCATCTTCGGCACTAATTAATTTATAGAATGGTCCTTGTTCATTCTTCAAAGAAGGATAACCTGATATATCTGTAACAAGTTTGTAAGTAAATGTATGTTTTACTCCGTTTGTAACATCACTCATTGTAATAACGCTTGGTGTGTTATAGTCATTTACACCTTCTATTAGGCTTGGTGTAACTTGTACTTTTTCTCCTGTAGGAGCATTTGCAACAACATATTGTGCTCTATTTTTATTTACATTTGCAAGTTGTTGTGCATTGGTAATATTAGTTGCAACACCATTTCTTGTCATTGTTTTATAGTCTCTGGCTTCAGCTTCAGCACCTTTGGCTTGGTAATCATCAACTCTGATTACTTGTGTACCAACTAAAGGAGCTAAATCTCCATTTCCTTGAATATCATATACAATCTGACGCATTACTTCCGGTGGAATTGTAACTTTAACTTTATTATTATTAGATTTTATTTTGCCTTTCTTTCTTAATTGTTCAAGCCACATAGCGCCTTCTTCCATATTCAAATATTTTGATTTATAGCCGGCATTATATTTCCAATCTGCTTCTAATTCTGTTGTATGAAGTGTATCTTTATCATCATAATAATAACTTAAGATTTCTTTTGCTAATTGATATTGTTGGTTATTTTTAGAGTCTTTCATACCACAAGCTCTAAGTACATCATCAGGAGTTTTCAACTCTGTCTTACTAGTTGCAGTTGCAATTGTATCAAGCAAATGACCTCTGAATATGTCTTTTTCTTGACCTTTTGTTCCTTGAGTATATAAACTGTGAAGTGTTGCCGGAATACCTGCCATAAGTGCAGATGGAAGTACTGCAGAAACTTTTGCTTTTTCGGTTGCAATATCTCCTGCAATTTCTTTAAAGAAGGAAACTGTTCCATCATAAGGTATTTTCATAACAGTTTCACCGTTAACTTTATAGTCAACAGAACCTGAATATGGTTTTGTTTCGTTAATTACTTGATCATCAACTTTAGCAGTTGCTTTTTTACTATCTGAAATAGCTGCACCAAAAGCTGCACCTAATACAGATGGAATTGCACCATCAAGTAAAGTTTTGCCAACGCTGATTTGTTTTTCCCAAGCAAAGCCCATATTTTCAATATCTTTTTTATTTAAACCTAAATCTCTTGAAGCTGCTTTTTCTGTATATTCTTCATTTTTCTTTTTAAATATTTTAGAGAAAAATCCTCCTTTTTTAGCAGATTTATTTACTTGTGCATCAGTACCTGTAACTCTATCCATTACAAATTGATACAACATGTTTTTATTTTTTAAATTGCCAGATTCATCAAACATATCATTATACAAATTTGGCATCTCTTGGTCTTTACCGTAACTTTTTACTGCTGCTTTGATTTTTTCTCTTTGGGTTGAATTTAAGTCTTTATTCCAATCCCATTTGTTCATTTTATCAATTGCTTCATTTATACGGTCGGTTACTTTCTCAACATTTTTTGAGAATTTTTTAGCGCTTTTGGCAACATCATGAGCTCCATCTCGAGCATCGACAAATCTCTTTTCTTCATCACTTAGTTGATCTCCGTTCATGATTTTATTTTGAACAATTTTTTCTTGTTTTAAGAAAGATTCGTTCTGAGCTTTTACATTCTTTTTAGCTTCAGCTTCTGTCATGCCTTGTGCAACAAATTCTGCAATTCTTTCTTTTTCAGATTTGCCATCTGATAAACCTGCGAACATTGTTTGGTTTTCAAATTCTTTCCAAGCTTTATTAAGTTTTAATTCTCCTTTTTTGTTGTACAAATCAGGATATTCGCTTTGTGGAAAATGCTCTTTCATAGCTTTTTCATGAGAAGCTTCTAAATGTTTTTCTTCTTTGAACGGTTCTAATTTTGCATATCTATCTTTATCTAAAACTAAAGTGCCTGATTTATTTTTCTCTGAATAGGCATCAAGACCTTCTTTCAATTTAGCTTGTAGTTTTTCAGGGTCTTTTTCTGATAAAATTTCAGCAATTTCCTTATCAGTAAAATTTTTTCTTCCTAAATAGGCTGAAAAACGCCAATCTGAAGTATAATTATCAAATGTTATTTCATGATTATCATTATCAGTAACTGTTATAGAAGGTCCTTTGGGGGAGCCTTTTCTTGTAGTAAAAACAGATCCTGAAGCATTTGCATTGACTGGCGGTTGAGCACCGTTATCTGCAATAACGCTATTTGGGTTAGGATTACTCAGTTTTTGAATTTGAGCTTCTATTTCTGCCTCAGTCATACTGTCAATATTATCCAAATTTGGTGCTAATTGTCTCAATTGCTGTTTCTTTTTTTCTAATTCAGAAACAGGAGGTTGTGAAACACCTGTAGTATTTGTTGGATTTAATCCTGAAACATTCTCATTTGCACACATAGTAATAATCCTTTCTTCTCAATTTTCTATTTTTCTGCATGAAAATTGATTTGGTCTTTTTATACTTCTCTATGTCCATGTAAAAACATGTTTTAACCGAAAATTGCGCTATTTTTTAATATTCATGTTACTTTTTTCGGAAAGCCTTGATTTTACTAGGTTATAGAGAGTTTTATGCTTTACATAACTTAATATTTTTGTATATTTTATATATATGATATTTATTACTTAAATATTTTCTTCAAATTTGCCTTTGCTTTTGCCGCATCGGTACACACTCCTTTTATTGATCTTCTACCACATGGTTTATCGGCACTTTGGAGTAAAATCTTTAGCTTTTTATAAAAAGATGTTACTTTTGTTTACAAACTGTATATTCTTTATACGGTAAAATTCTATTTGTTGTTTTTAAAGGTGCAAAATTAATGGTGTGTCATGTTGAGTCAAAGCCGAAACATCGCATGGCTAGGAAATTTAAGACCTCACCCTACCCCTCTCCTAATTTAGGAGAGGGAAGAGATTCTTCGCTTCGCTCAGAATGACGAATATTGTCACTCTGAACTTGATTCAGAGTCTATCAATTAATTCTCTCCCTCGGTTATGGAAAGCTAGAGTGGGTGAATAACTTAGTCTTGTATAGCGGTGATACCTACCTCACCAATATTAAACAATTAATAAGCTGGATTCTTTCGGGCAA
>CAKUQA010000084.1 GCA_934675225.1 uncultured Candidatus Melainabacteria bacterium
CTATTGCTATGAACAAGTGCTTACCATTTCCATATTTGAGTTATTAACTACGTTTTGGAAATCAAAGTTGTTTGTATTGTTATTTTGTTCAAAATATGTTGTGTTATCAAAAACTAATTCTTCACATTGTTTCAAAGTCATTAATGACAAGTTTTTAGCTGTTTTTGAATCAACGATTAATCTTTTTACTCTCATATTTTTTGGTAATGAAGTTATTTTTGTACTTTTAATATTAAATACATTTGCTCTAATATCTGTATTTAGTTTTTCTAAATTACTTTTTTCGATAGTAAAGCTATCTGTCCAAATGTGTTCAGGCAATTTACCGATTTTTGCATTTGTCATGTTTACAAAATTTGCATCGATTGGTCTTTCTATTTTTTTGATTTCTGCACCTGACATGTTCAATGTATTAGAAACCCAGCCGATTGATAATTTTCCGATAGTTGCTTTTGACAAATTTAAGCTGCCTTCTACATGATCCAATTCCAATGTTTTAATGTCGCAACCTGACAAATCCAAATCGCCACTTTGATAATTGTTGATAATTTCTTGATAATCTTTTTTCATTAAACTTTCCTCCAAAATTTATTCTCTTATAATGTACATATAAATTAAAAAATTTTAATCATACAAATATACGTTTTTTATTTTTTTCTGTTAAAAAATTATATCTTTTTCTAGGGTTTTTAATATAAAATTTAACCGTTCTTTATCTTTTTCATACCACCAACCTATTAGTGCTTCGAAAGCTGTGGCCTGCCTGTAATCCGCTTGAATATTGCGTCTACCGACAGGAATAGATAAATTTCGCGCCCTTCTTGAAATTTCGCGTTCTTCTTCTGTTAAAATTCCTTCCAAATTTTGCAACAAAAATGCTTGGAAAGATGCTTTAACTTTTTCTGTTGAAATTTTATGAAGTTTTTTTGCGTTTTCTGTAATTTTTACTGTTTTTTTTCTTATAAAGAGTTCCCAAACTGCATCACCTAAATATGCATAATTTTTTAAATTCATTTCTTCCATATAAAGAGTTTACTACAAATATTGTTTTTCTGAAAAAATTATGCAATAATTTTTCAAAGAAAGAGAGATTTTTATGAAAAAAAATGTTATATTTTTTATAATTTTGTTATTATTTTTAGCTCAAAATGTTCAAGCTGCAAGTCGTCCTGTTGTTATTAATACTCCACAAGATTGCGGTTGTTCAAAACAGACAAAATGTTTGGATTTAATGACGTCAATGTATAATGAGCGTGCGACTTTGTATAATGTTTTAAATTTGTCAAATGATCAGCAAAAATGTAAAGATGTTATTGATAAAAAACGTTATGAAGAATTAGGAAAACAGTTTCAAGAATATGAAAAAGAAAAATACGTGCTTGACAATATGTGTAAACATAATGCGAGTGAAAATACATTAAAAAAACAAAAAAAAGTTGTAAAAAATATTGAAAAAAATATGCAAGAAATCGGAAAAAAATATGACAAAGAATTTAAATCAATATTAAATTCCGAACAAAAATCCAAATACAATACTGTAAGAAAAATGGAGAAAAAAGAAATCAGATATTGTATGAAAAATAAAGCATTTTACAAACGCGACCCGAAACTTCGTCCATTTGGAGAAAAAATGTATTACGGAGAACAAAATGAAGTTCTTTGTCCTGTACACAATAAATGGCATTTATTTGGTTATAAACACAAAGCAAAATAATTAATATTTTTTATTCAAAATCTATAACAACAATTTCAGGAAAACAATTAAATCTGAGTGGTAAAATACTTGTTCCTAAACCCTTGGATATAAATATTTTTTTGCCGTTGTCATTTAAAAAACCGTTTGCGAATTTGTCTCCATAAGCAGATGGAACAATTAGCGCTTTGTGCAATCGAACTTGTCCGCCATGCAAGTGTCCTGCTAGTGTTAAAACTATTTCTTCCGGTACATTAGGCAAAACGTCGGGAGTGTGAGTTAATAAAATTGTTGGTTTGTTCGTTTCTTCTATCGCTTTTTGTACGTTTGGATTTCCTGTTTGTAAATCGTCAACGCCTGCTATACAAAAATTTTCGAAACATTTATTTGAATTAAATAAAACATTTATTCCGTTGCTTTTTAATGCAGAAATAATTTCTTCTTTACCTTGCCAACCATCGTGATTTCCGATTACTGCGTATGTTCCGAATTTTGAATTTATGTTTGAAAATTTATTTGCAATTTTTTCGATTGGTAGTGAATTCCCTTTTTTGTGCCCGTTCACATAATCTCCACCGAGTAAAACGATGTCTGGATTTTGTTTATTTATTAATTTAATTGTTCTGTTTAATCTTGTAGTTTCATAGGGTTTTATATGAAAGTCAGAAGCAAATACAATTTTTAAATTTTTTAATCTGCTATCTTTGATTTTTAAATGTGTAACAGTTAAGATATTTGGTTCGACAATTACAGACCAAAATAATAAAAAAATTGTAGTAATTAATAAGAATAAAACAAATTTCATAACAAGAATTATAGCATGATAGAAAATAATGTTTACTTTAATTGATAAAAATTTTATTAATGCTAAAATATTGTTATGGCAAACACGATTGAAGAATTAGTTACACAGATAAAAGATCGCCTTGATATTGTAGATGTAGTATCCCAACAAGTTATTTTAAAAAAAAATGGAGGTCGTTACTGGGGATTATGCCCGTTTCATAAAGAAAAAACTCCTTCATTTTCAGTTAATCCTGATTTAGGTATTTACAAGTGTTTTGGTTGCGGAGCTGGTGGAGATGCTTTGTCATTCATTATGAAAACTCAAAATAAAGAGTTTATGGATGTCGTTAAAGAATATGCCGAAAAATTCGGTTTGGATATGCCAAAAAGTTTTCATCACAATTCTGAATCAAAAGAGATTAAGGATGAAATGATTAGAGCTTGTGCAAAAGCTGCTGAGTTTTATAATTTACGTTTGTTGATGGATAAAGAACCTGAAACTTTGCAGGTTTTGGATTATTTGAAAAATCGTGGAATTACCAAAGAAATTATTGAAAAATATAATTTGGGAATTGCTCCGAAAGCTTATGCGATGTTTTACAAAAAATTCAGGCATGATTTTTCCGAAGAAGTTATGGAAAAAGCAGGTTTGATTATCAAAACTCGTGAAGGAGAATATATTGACAGATTTAGAAACCGTGCAATTATTCCTATACAAAATGAATTTGGAGACTTTGTAGCATTTGGTGCTCGTGCTGTAGAAGAAGGGCAAATGCCAAAATATTTGAATTCGTCTGATTCTTTAATTTATAACAAAAGTAAATTGCTTTATGGCTTGTATACTGCAAAAGATGCAATAAAAGAGGATGATAGCGTAATTTTGATGGAGGGTTATTTTGATGTAATCTCTGCTCAAGCACATGGAATTAGAAATGCCGTTGCATCTTGCGGAACAGCTTTAACTCCGGAACATATCAAATTATTATCACGTTATACTCCTTCAAGAAAAATATATCTTTCTTTTGATACTGATTCTGCAGGTCAAAAAGCAACAAATAGAAATGCAGAATTGATTAAAGAAGCTTTCAAGGGATTGGGTAATATTAAACAATTTGATGAAAGTTATATTTCAACATCCAATGACAAATATTCTTGTGAAATCAGAGTTATTGCACCTCCTGAAGGAAAAGACCCTGATGAATTTATTCGTTCTGTCGGAGCAGAAAGTTATAGAGAATATATGCAGCATGCACCGCTTTTGATAGATTTTCAATTGAATAATATTATTAAGGAAAAACCGAAAACTCCAATTGAAAAAACAAAAGTTGTAAAAGAAATTATTCCGCTTTTGATGGAAATTCAAAATAAAATTATCCAAGCAGAGTACGTAAAAATGGTATCTGACGCTATTCAGGTGGATGAAAAAGCTTTGTTGAGTGAATTAAAGGTAGCTGCAAAGTCAGAAATAGTTAAAAATACTGACGTTGAGAGAATTGTTAAGAAAAATATACCAATTTCGCAAAAAGCGCAAAAAAATTTATTGAGTGTTTTTCTTGTAACCGACAACAAATTCACATTGGATGAAATAAATCGAATAATAGGCGATACCCCATTTACGGATGAAACGTTAATAAATGTAAAATCTACAATTGACAAATTAACATGTACCGTAAATAATGTGAAAGAATTGATAGATAAGCTATATACAACTTACGTCAATGAGCCGGAAGTTCAAAAGCTTATAACAGATCTGATAAGTATTTCAGAAGCATTTCAAAATCTCGATGAAACAGATTTCTTGACGGCAATCAGAGAAAATATAAATAAAATCAATGAATGCCAAAATGAAAAAGAAAAAGAAAAAATAAGAAATTTATATAAAAGCGCAAATGATAATGAGACAGAAGCCCTAAAAATTCAAATGCAGCTTAGAGATAAGATAAATAATAGATTAAAATTGGAGAAAATGAATGAGTAAAAAAAGACAAAGCTCCTCTATCGTTAGTATAATGGACGAAGATAACATGGATTTACATGAAATTGATGATGAAAATACCCTATCTGCCGAAAATGACGGCGTAAATTATATGAACGTAGATATCAGTACTGATAATATTGAAGATATTGTTACTGAAAAAATGGAAAATAAAGCTGGTCTTGAAGATATTTACATGATGCATAGTCATGAAGAATCGCAGGATATTGAAGCTCCTAAAGGTGTTGCTGTTGACGACCCTGTAAGACTTTATTTGAGAGAAATCGGAAGAATTAAATTATTATCAGCAAATGAAGAAATTGAACTTGCAAGAAAAATTCTTGAAGGCGGTACACCCGGAGCTATTGCTAAAAGAAAACTTGTTCAAGCAAACTTACGTTTGGTTGTATCTATTGCGAAAAAATATGTTGGACGTGGAATGTTGTTCTTAGACCTTATTCAAGAAGGTAATTTGGGCTTAATTCGTGCAGCAGAAAAATTCGACCATGAAAGAGGATTTAAATTCTCAACTTATGCAACATGGTGGATTAGACAAGCTATTACAAGAGCTATTGCTGACCAAGCAAGAACAATTCGTATTCCTGTTCACATGGTTGAAACTATTAACAAATTGAAAAAAGTTACAAGACGTTTAGCTCAAGAACTTTCAAGAAAACCAACCGAAGACGAATTGGCAATTGAAATGAACGTTTCTATTCCAAAACTTCGCGAAATTATTAAAATTGCTCAAGAACCTTTATCACTTGAAACACCAATCGGTAAAGAAGAAGATTCAAGATTGGGCGACTTTATTGAAGATAAAGAAGCAGATGCTCCAATTAAAACAGTTGCGTCTGAACTTTTAAGAGAAGATTTGGCAGAAGTTTTATGTACATTGTCACCAAGAGAACGTGATGTATTGAGATTACGTTTTGGTATGGATGATGGTCGCCAAAGAACTTTGGAAGAAGTTGGACAATTGTTCGGTGTAACTAGAGAACGTATCAGACAAATTGAAGCAAAAGCTTTAAGAAAACTACGCCATCCGAACAGAAGTAAACGTTTAAGAGAATACGTAGAAGCATAATTTAATATTAAAAAAAGACCGAAAACAATCGGTCTTTTTTTATACTTTGAATATCTAAATTTCTATTAGAATTTCTTTAATTTTGCATAAGCAGCATCCATAGCTTTTATACCTTGTTTTCCAAAATCAATAGTATACATCATACTATCTCCGATTTGAGTTACTTCTTGAATATGTCCGATACCAAGTTTGTCATGGAAAACTCTTTCTCCAACATTAAACACGTACTCTATTGGAGTTGTAGCCTCCATTCTGCGTTGTCGTTCAGCATCTTCTGCTTGTTGCATACGTTCTTTTTGTTTTTTTTCTTCAAGCATTCTCTTAATTGCGTTGTCTTTAAAAAATTCCTTAACTCTTTCGTCATCACGTTGCTTATTTACCTGCGATTTTACTAAAATTGTCCGTGATGGAGTTCTATGCGGTTGCTGCGAATATGAAGAATTCTGTCTTTGTCTGTCATTTTGAGATTTTCCTGTCGCAAGCCCTCTTGTTGGAGCAACAAAACCTTTTCCAAAACCGGATGACGGTTTGATATAGCCATAACTGTCGGACTGTGCTGAAGAATAAGAATAGCTTGATTTTCCGGTTCTTGCTTTTGAAACCGCATTTTGGAATGTCGAAGTTCCGCTTGTAGAACCTTCAAAACCGATTTTATTTAGCAATTGAGGAGGGATTTCATCAATAAATCGTGATGGATTGTAATATTTGTATTCTCCCCACATTTGACGGCGTTTTGCAGATGTCAGATATAGTTTTTCTTCTGCGCGAGTTACGCC
>CAKUQA010000085.1 GCA_934675225.1 uncultured Candidatus Melainabacteria bacterium
TTTCAAGACTATTATCTTTACGTGAATGGCGAAATGATTAGCTATTCTGAGGCATTACGCCTATATTCTCAACTTGATAATGATACTATGCTTGATTTCGAACAATTTTATAAAGACGAAACAGGCTATGAAATTATTTCTGCAAGCGGTTATAATTTAAATACCAATACAATTAATAACCTAAAAGTTTTAAACAAAGCAAACATCAACACAAAATACACTATTGATGCTTATGCCAAAAAATCAGGCAAAATCCTTGACACACAATGGTCAGGCTATTCTGCTGAAGAAATTATGCAAATGGTTAATGATGGAGTAAATGTTCCTCAAGATATAGTTGACCTTGCTAATACTATTTTACAAACATCAGGCACAAACGTAGAAGGCACTGATGACAATTCTGATGAAGGAGATGATAAAACAGAAAAAGAACCTTATTTAGACCTTATTCCTAAAGCTAAAAAGAAAATCGAAAAATGTAATGAAACAAACGAAAAAATCAATGACAAAATTGATGACCTTTTACCTGAAAAACAAAAATTTGAAAAATCCTTCAATAAAAAAATTAAAACCCAAAAAGAAGAATTAAAAAAATTTGAAGAAGATTTAAGAGAATGGAGAACTTTACAAAACAAAATTAACAACGGAGAAGCTCTTTCTGATAAAGAAGCAAAACGCTATGCACAAATTACAGGAATGTTGGAAGATAAAAACAACAAAGACGACATCCAATTTGACAAAAATGAAATTGCAAGATCTCTAAATGATATCAATATTTTAGCTGTTCTTGGAGAAAAACTTGCTGACGAAACAATCGAAATTGGTGATACTTTAGCAGATTACACATCTAAAGCAAACTACAAAATGACAGCTCAAACCGTTTCTCACGAAATTGGTTTTATTGGAACTATCATGGCTATGGCTCAAGGTAAAACACTTGCTAAAGAAGCAAACAAAGTTGGTAATGATACAAAAGAATATTCTTCTGACACAACTCAATCTGTTGGCGAGATTGCAGGAATTTTAGGTGTTCAAAACAGTGTACTTTCTGCAAACGAACTTCAAGAGCCTGATGATGTAGAGAACACAACTCCATCTTCAGCTACAGAAGATGCAAAAACTCCGGCATCTAATGAACCTGAAGGAACTGTTGATAACGAAAACGAAGATAACAATGCAGCTAAAGAAGAAACAAAAACTCCTGAAACAACTGCAGAAGAAGATTTTATAGTAAATGATAAAAATGTTCAAGAATTGATAAAAGAGGGCAGTCATATTCACTCTGATATGACTGGTCAAACTGTAAGAGCTTTGAGAAATTCTATTGATGCTAAAAGTGACAAAAAATTCGCAAAATATGCAAATTATAAAATTACAAGAATTATCAAACAATATAAGGATGAAGAAGAAAAACGTGAAGAAGAAATTGCAAAACTTGAACAAGAAAATAAAGAAGCAAAAGAAAAATTAGAAAAATTGACAGGTAAATCAGGTGATGAACTTGATAAAGAGATCAACAATACTTCAGACAAAAAAGAAAAAGACCAAAATAACAACTTAAGCGAATCAGATAAAAAAGAAGTTGAAAATCTTAAAACTGGCATTCAATCTAACAATCAAAGAATTACAGAATTAAAAGAAACTGCGCAAACTTCAATTGATGATTTCAAAAACAAAACTGTTAAAGAAAAATCAAGAATTTCAACAGCTGTTCCGAAAGAAAACCAAGAATTTGAAGCTAATACAGAATACAAAGAAAAAATTATTCCTCAAGCGAAAGAAGATTTGAGTTTTACTGACAATTCCGGTGAAACTCTAACTAAAATGGGTAAATATCGTGTTATTGTTGGCTTACAACAAATTGCGATGATGCAGTTTAAAAAAGGATACAAGAACGTAGCTAAAGGCGCAGTAAGTGTTGGTATAGGCTTTGGAGCTCAAATTGTTGGTAGCTTACCTACTCCTAAACTTGCAGAAAAAGCAACTACAAATGCAATTAAAAATGAAACATCTGCTATTGAGGGGTTAAATCAGGCAGATGCAATGATTTCTTCAATCACCGGAGAAGAAACAACTCAATCAACTTATGATTCCAAAAAACAAGAATCAGAAGATAAAACTGCAGGCAACGCAGAAGAAGGAGCACAAGATACTGCAGACGGAACAGTTCAACCAGCTGTTCAAACAAATTCTGCAAAAGTTGCAACTGCTCAACAACAAACAAATTCAGCAACAACTCAAACAGAACCTGCTCAAAGCACAGAAACAGGTTCTACAACAGGTGCTGCAGCTCCTGTTAACGAAGGGAATACAAAAACTTCTGTAAACAATACAGTTCAAGAAACATCCAACGAAATTAAAACTCAAGCAAATAACGCAACAAAAACTGTTTCTAATAAAAAAACTGAAACTCCGGAAGAAAAAGATAATGATAAAGTAGAAAATAAAGTAGCAGATGCTACAACTTCAACATCTTCAAATAAAACTTCCGGCAAAAAAGAAGAAATGACAAATGAAAAAGCTCAAGACAATGTTGATAATGTAAAAGATAAAGCAAAAGATTCTTCTAAAGATTCAGAAAATGTAAAAAAAGATACAGACAAAACAACCAAAGAACTTGAAAAAGAGACTAAAAAACTTACAAAACAAATGAAAAAGGATGAAAAAGAAATCATCAAAATGACTAAAGAGTCTCAAAAAGCCGCTAAAAAACAAGACGACATGGTTGCAGAATACGAAGCTATTGTTGCAGAGAATGAACAACTTACAGCAGAAGATACAAAAAATCAACAATTAAACCAAACTCAAAACCAAAATCAAGTTGCTGTACAAACTCAAGCTGCATCTCAAACAACACAACAACAAGTTACAACAGGAGCACAACAAACTACAAATTCCGATAAAATTGCAAGCAACGATGCAAGATTAAATACAATCGGTGTTGAATTTGAAGCAAGCGGAAGAATTATTACAAGAAACAGAACTAAAATCGTAAAACTCCAAAAAACAACTAAAACAACTTCTAAAAAAGTTGAAAAGAAAACAAAAGTTATTGAAAAGAAAAACAAAGAATCCGAAAAAGCAGAACAAGACAAACAAAAGAAATTAGCTAAACAACTTGGCGTTGTTGGAGTTGCAGAAAACGTATTTTCAACAACATTGTCAATCGGTTCTATTATGATGATGAGCCCATGGCCTGCTACAATTGCAGCCGGAGCTGTAATGGTAAAAATTGGTACTTATGGCGTTGCTGCTTGTGGTGTAACTAAAGGTGTTATCAACTTAGCAAACGGAAACTTAACAGCTGCCTTGATGTCTATCGGACAAGCTGCTCTTACTGTTGCAACCAGCCAAGCAGGCGTAGGACAAGCATCTGGCGGTGTACTTGGTGCAGTAACAGCAGGCTTAAACGTTGTTTCTTCTTCTGCTGATATGGTTAACAATATCAGAGCCGTACAAGGTAAAGAAGCAAGCGGAGTATTTAGCAAAATTTCAGCAATTGCAGGAGCTGCATCTGCTGTAACAAGTGCCGCTTCAACTCTTGGCAGCCTTGGCAAATCAGGAACTTTCGGACAAATTTCAAAAGTCAGCAGCGTAGTTGGCTCTGCATTATCTTCAACAAGCCAATTAATGACATCATTCGGTGATGACAGCAAATTAGCATCAATCCTTGGAACCGTTGGCGGAGCAATCAGCACTGCTGCTTCTATCGGAATGTTAGCTGACTCAAAAATGAACAAAGCAGAAGCCAAAAACGAAGAAAATAAAAACAACTCAGATGCAAAATCTGCAGAAGAAACAAACAAAACAGACAATACTAATTCTGACAACAAAACTGAACAAACTAAAGAAGAACAAAAACAAGAAACAGAAAAACAAAATGCACAAGCAGAAATTAAAAAAGCAGAACAAACTATTAAAACTGAAGAAAACAAAGATTTAACAGACAATACTTCTAAATCAACAGAAAAACAAGTACAAGAAGAAAAGACTCCAAAAGAAAAATTACAAGCAGCAAAAGATGCAAGAGAAGCTCAAAAAGCAGAAGCTAATAAAGAAGAAAACAACTTAGGTAAAGATGCTAAAAAGAACATGGTTGAAAACGGAGCATCTTTAGAATATGCAAATATCAGTGATGACGAAATCGCAGGCAGATTAGAATTTGCCCAAAAGATGGGTGATGATAAAGCTGCAGCAAAATTCACAGCAGAACTTGAAAAACGTGGACAATACAAAGAGCAAATGGCTGTAATTGCAGAAAACAAAGAAAAGAAAGCTCAAACATTTTCAAATATCACAAATGCAGTTGGCAGTGCAGTTTCTGCAACAACAAGCATTATGAACATGAACAATGGCAACAACAATAACCAAAGCAAGAAAAAAACTTATGTTGCCGGTAAATTAACTAAACGTTCAAAAGAAATCATCGCTAAAAACAGAAAACGTATTGCGGCATTGGCAAAAAAAGCCTCATAAATACCAAATTAAAAAGCCCTTGAAATTAATTCAAGAGCTTTTTAGCTATTTATAATAAGAATTTTTATTTAATTTCCAAGTCATTAACCATCAAAACTTGAACCTCTCCGGCATATAATACTGTACTAATCGACCCATTTCCAACAACCGGAATATTGTCTATTTTTATAGGAAGAACAGTGTTCTTATTTGACAACTTTGGAACAGAAATCGTTACATCAGAATTTGTTCTAAAATTCAAGTTACCGATAACTATAACACTTTGTCCGTTATATGACTCTGCATAGGCAAATACAGATGGATTTGATGATTTCAAAGGAACAAATCTACCATTATTAATAATTGTTGAAAGTCCTCTTTTTATTCTGTTACCAAGCACAAATGCACTTTGCAGAGCTTCATTTTTCCCTTTAGGTTGACGAGAGAAATTAAAAATATCAATTTTGCCGCGATGGACAAAATAATAATCGTCATCAGTATAAGTTTTAAAAGCCTCTTTATTTGCCCACATATAAATATAATTATCACCGGTATCAAAACCATCCACAAAGTATGAATTTACGGGCAAAGTAGCGTTTAACCAAATAATCATTTCGCTGAATTTTTGCCCGTTTATCAATAAAGGGCTCATTTCATCATGAGTAGAAAAACTTCCAATTACTGCTTTATGGTCTTGATATTTATTAATATTTTCATTTGTAGCAACAATTTGATTTATTAATTCTTTTCCTGTTTTGTAATTTTTTAGATTGAAAAAACTTCCATAATAGCCGTCAAATCCAGCTTCTAACAATTTGTTATAAGGAGTAAACACTGCATAAGGAGAAACTGCTTCTGTCCAACTTTCTGAAGCTTCTGCAAGCCACAAGAATTGAGGATCTTTCATTCTAGAATAATCTATTAAATCCTTCCAAAATCTGGCAGGCTTGTTAGTTGCAACATCAACTCTTATACCATCGGCACCAAGCCCTATAACCATATCTACAAAACCTTTAAACAAACCGTAAACATCTTTATTCACGGCAGTTTCAGTTCCGGCATTCAGCAATCTTACATCTGTCCAATCAGCAGGAACTACAGGTTGTCCTGATTTATCTTTAACAAACAATTCTGGTCTCTGCATATATAAATCATAAGAACCGCAAGACGGCAAATCTATAATTACAGAAATTCCACGTTTATGAGCTTCATCGATAAATTTTCTTGCTTGTGCAGTTGCAGATAAAGCACTTTTATTGCTTACCAATTGAGGATTGATTGTATTAAAACTTGATGCTGCATATAAAGAACCGGCTGTTCCAAGAGCTTTTGTTTTTCCGACAGGAGTAATCGGCATTACATGAATAGTATTTATTCCCTTTGCAGCAAGTTCATCCAAACGAGGAATAGCATTCAAAAAAGTACCACTTTCTTCTCCATCTTCAAAATCAATAATTCCGTTTTTATTGATATCCTGAGCACCAAAAGTTCTTAAATTAATTTCGTATATTATAGAAGAATTTTTTGAAAAATTCCTTCTTAAATTATTAACCCAAACATCAGCACTAAAAGCACTCTGAGTAATAAACAACATCATAGCGATTGCTAAAGCCAGCCTTTTAATAAACAACATTTTCACATCTCCCTTTTTAATTAATATGCTACCAAATAATTGTATTTTTTGCAAATTTTGAGTTTTTAGTCTATAATTCTATGCGTATGAAAAACTATTCAATCGGAATTGATCTTGGTGGAACAAAAATCCTAATAGGATTAGTAGATAAACAAAGCGGAACTGTCTTAAACCATATCAAAAAAAAGACTAAAAAAGAC
>CAKUQA010000086.1 GCA_934675225.1 uncultured Candidatus Melainabacteria bacterium
GTTGAATAATAAGTCATTACGGTATTGTTTGATGTTTTACTACCTATTCCAAGATTTTGAACTACAACATAACGCCCATCTTTTACACTTTTCTGCCCTCTTATTGCTTCAAAGCCTTTTTGTTGCATTCGAGCAAATTTTCTTATTAAACCATCATATTTTTTACATGCACCCCAAAGCTCATCACCTTCTGCCATTAATTTATCAATCGCTTCTTGTTTATGAGTTTCTATAAATGCTTTTTCTTTAGCTTCTAACTTTGCTTTAGCTTCTTGTTCCTCTTTTAACTTGGCGTCTGCCTCAGCTTTAGCTCTTTCTTGAGCTTCTTTTTCAGCATTAATCTCTGCATCTTGTTCCAACTTAGGCTCTGCCTCAGGTGTAGCTGTTTCTTTTTTAGGATTACTATTATTGGTTTCACCTAAAACATCCTTTTCTTTATTAGAAGTCTCACCAAGTTTTTCATCCAAAGTAGCAGTAGACTTATCAGAAGAAGCATTTGGGCCGGTTAAGGCATCATTTCCTTTTTTGCTTGAACCACCAACTCCATCACTTAAAGCAGTTGAGTCTTTTTTAGAAGAATTATCAATAACGTCAGTACATTTCCTCCACCAATTATTCTTATGGCCAATCACTCCTAATGCAATTACACCTGCAGCTATCGTTGCTCCTAACATATATTTTGTTGCGTTAGATTTTTCTTCGTCAACCTCTTTTTCAGAAACGTTATTTGACTTAGATTTTTCTTCGTCAACTTCTTTTTCAGAAACGTTATTTGACTTAGTTTTTTCATTAACAACATTAGATTTATTTTTAATTTCTACAGGAACATTCACGATTGAATTTACAGACATAATACACCTTCTATAACTTACTTTGCTTATATAAAAAACTAAAAACCTAAAAAATTGCTACAATAGTATAAAACGTAAATATTTCTTTACAGCATCAACTTTCCATCTTCAATTTTATAAATTCTTACATCTTTTAAAAATTCTTCTTCGAATAAAATCGTATCAACGGATGTAATAACGGTTTGTGTATTTTCGTTTATTGATTTCAACAAATAATTTTGACGTAAATCATCAAGTTCCGCCAAAACATCATCTAGTAACAAAATAGGTTCATCACCTGTTTTAGCAGTAATTATATCAAGTTCCGAAAGCTTCAATGCCAAAACAACTGTTCTTTGTTGACCTTGAGATGCAAACTTTGTAGCATCATTGTTATTTATATAAAAAATAATATCATCCCGATGTGGTCCAACACAGGCTTGCCCTCTGCGCATTTCTTCAATTCTTCGTTCTTCAAGCGATTTATGAAAAGCTTCTGCGATACTTTCAAGCTCCATTTCCTCAGTCAAAAAAGAACAATCATAACCAACTTGCAATTTTTCTGTTTCACTAATAATTCTATGTTTTTCACTGGCAATTCGTTCAATTTCTTTCAGGAATTTCTTTCGCAAAAAAATTATATTACTACCGGTAATTACAAGTTGCTCATTATAAACATCCAAAAGAGTATCATTTGAGGTTCCTGTTCTCAAGTAATCTTTTAATAAATTATTTTTTTGAATTCGGATTTTATCATATTTTGAAAGTCTGTCATCATAAGCAGGATAAACCTGAGAAATAGCTCTATCCAACCAATCCCGCCTATCGGAAGGATTTCCTCTAAGCAAAAGCAAATCAGCAGTAGAAAATAAAACTGTTTTTAGAACAGATTTAAAATTTTTTGAAGTTGTTTTAACCTTATTAATTGCAATTTCCCGTTTTTTTTCTCGAGAATAAGAGTAATCAAGTTCTACATCTGTTTCGGCTTTTATCATATTACAATTAATTTCTGCCCGTTCGGCTTCAAAATTAATTAACTCTACAATATTCGAAGTTCTTGGGGATTTTAACATAGATAGAAAGTATATACTCTCTAAAATATTAGTCTTACCTTGAGCATTTTTACCAATTATCAAAACTTTTTTAGAATTTAAATCTAGTCTTAAATCCTTGCAGTTCCTATAATTTGTAAGTTTCAAATCCCTTAATCTCATAAAAAAATTATACCCCAAATATATGATTTCTTAATTTATTGTAGACTAATGTTAAAATTTTTTATATAATATGCATATAAAATTGCAACTATAAGGAATAAACATGTTACCAATTGTATCAGAAGAAAATGCAGCAACAACATTTAATGAAATTTTCAAAGATATGCCTGCTTGGCGTAAGAAAATGATTCACTATATAAAGGACGAAAATCCCGAAATAAATACTGCAATTATAGAGGCTGCAAATAATACAAAACTTGACCCAAAAGCTGTAGCACTTGGCGCATATATGGCGTATGCCTTAATTGAACTTGCGATGAAAGAAAACGAAGATATAATGAATTTTCAGGGAGAATAAAAATGTTAATTGAAGAATTACTAGAAAAATTAGTTGCAGACGGCGGTTCTGACTTGCACATTTCTGCAAACCTACCACCTGCGGCACGTATTGATGGTAAATTGAGAAGATATGATTATCCGCCACTTAGTCCGGATGACGTTGAAACTTTACTGTTTCCTATGCTTTCTAACGAACAAAGACGAACTTTGGAACAGACTTGGGAATTAGACTTCTCTTACGGTATTGAAGGTCTAAGTCGTTTCAGGGTTAACTTTTACAAAGATAAAGGTAACTACGCAGCTGCATTCAGAACGATTACATCAATTGTTCCTTCTTTTGACAAATTAGGACTTCCTGAGGTTGTTAGAAAAACTGCAGATAAACCAAGAGGACTAATTCTTGTTACAGGTCCTACCGGTTCCGGTAAATCTACAACATTGGCAGCGATGATTGACTACATCAATACAAACAGAGCAGAACACATTCTTACGATTGAAGACCCTATAGAATTTGTTCATACATCAAAACAAAGTATTATTCACCAACGTGAATTAGGAATGGATACAAGGTCTTTTGCAAACGCCCTTAAATCTGCACTTCGTGAAGACCCTGACATTATTCTGGTAGGTGAGATGCGTGACCACGAAACTATTGCTTTGGCACTAACAGCAGCAGAAACAGGTCACTTGGTATTCGGAACATTACACACATCTTCAGCAGCTCAAACTATTGACCGTATCATTGACGTGTTTCCTGAAGGTCAGCAACAACAAATCCGTGTACAACTTGCAAACTCTCTTGTTGCAGTATTTGCACAAACTCTTTTACCTAAAGTTCAACCTGATGGGACTAAAAAAGGTCGTGTAATGGCTCAAGAAATTATGCTTGTAACCCCTGCGATTGCAAACCTTATTAGAGAAGCAAAAGCTGCTCAAATTTACTCAACAATCCAAATGAACCAAGGTTTGGGAATGCAAACTCTTGAAATGGCCTTGTCTAACTTATATAAACAAGGGGCTATTACAATTGAAGACGCTCTTTCAAGAACATCAAGACCTGATGAATTGCAACGTTTAATGAGAGGTTCATAATAATATCTTTAATAAAAAAACAATCCCAAAAGTCTGAGCCTTTAGTTCAGACTTTTTTGATGCAAAATTTAAATATTTCATTGTTTGTGCTATCATAAATATATAAAGACTTTACAACCAAAGAGGAAGTATAAAATGGCACAACAAACACATGAACCAAGTTCTACAAAAGAACAAATAAGACAGACAAGAATTCAGAAACTTGCAGATTTGGCAGACAAAGGAGTAAATCCATACCCTTATAAGTTTGAAAAAACTGCAAACGCATCTGAATTGCAAGAAAAATACAAAAACCTTGAAGCAGGCATAGAAACAGAAGATAAGTACTCTGTTGCAGGTCGTGTAATGGCTATCCGCAATACAGGTATGTTTATCGACCTTATGGATGCTTCCGGAAAAATCCAAATTTTCTCTCACAAAGAAAATTTATCAGAAGAACAAATTAAAGTTCTTAAACTTATTGATATCGGAGACATAGTTGGTTTTACCGGAACTATCAGAAGAACTCCTCGCGGGGAACTTTCTATTAAGTCAACGGAATTAACTTTATTGTCAAAAGCTCTTTTACCTTTGCCAAACAAACAAATCAGCAAAGAAAAAGCTGAAACTTTAAGCCACTACCATGGACTTACAGATGTTGAACTAAAATATCGTCAAAGATATGTTGACTTAATCGTAAACGAAGAAAGCAGAGACACTTTTAGAAAAAGAAGTTTAATTGTTCAAAAAGTTAGAGAGTTTCTGGCAAAACAAGGTTATATTGAAGTTGAAACTCCAATTTTACAAACAATGGCTTCAGGAGCTAATGCAAGACCGTTTACAACGCACCACAATGCACTTGAAATGGATTTAACTTTAAGAATTGCACTTGAGTTATATTTAAAACGATTAATCGTTGGTGGAATTTCTGAAAAAGTTTTCGAAATCGGCAAATGTTTTAGGAATGAAGGAATTGACACTCGCCACAATCCTGAATTCACAATGATTGAATTGTATCAAGCTTACGCAGACTACAACGATATGATGACTTTAACAGAAAACATGGTTGCTTACGTTGCTCAAGAAGTTCTTGGTACTACAAAAATTAAATACGGAGAAAACGAAATTGATTTAACTCCACCTTGGGACAGAAAAACAATGCTTGGTTCTATTAAAGAAGCTACAGGTGTTGATTTTATGGAAATTTATAGTGCCGAACAAGCAATCAAAACAGCAAGAAGTTTGAATGTTCAAGTTGAGGACACTATGAATTGGGGACAAGTTGTTGAAGCAGTATTTGAAGACAAAATTGAACCTTCATTAATTCAACCTTGTCACATAATTGATTACCCGAGAGAAATTTCTCCTCTTGCAAAAGTTCACAGAAACAACGACAGATTAACCGAACGTTTTGAAACAAGAGTGAACGGATGGGAAATTGCAAACGCATTTTCAGAACTTACAGACCCGATTGATCAGAGAATGAGATTTGAAGCTCAAGCTCAGGCAAAAGCTGCAGGTGACGAAGAAGCTATGGAAATTGATGAGGACTTTATCAATGCATTAGAATATGGTATGCCACCTACAGGTGGTATGGGAATGGGTATTGACAGACTTGTTATGTTATTAACAAACTCTCCATCAATCCGTGACGTTATCGCTTTCCCTACAATGAAAGCTAAAGACTAGTTATTACTTACATCAACTGAAACTAAATATTAAATAAGGTGGAGATTGTTTTCTCCACCTTATTTTTTACTAAGCATTTAATTGCTGACCAGCTCTAAACATCTTTTCAGAAAGAATTTCTTTTCCATGTTTTTCCACAACATCAGATATTGGATGTTTTAAAAGTATGTCTTCGCGAACTTGAGAATACAAATTCTTTACATTCTTCATACTATATGGATTAATAGCATTTGCTTCCTCAAATAATGGTTTTGCTTTAGCATAAGAAAGCTCATTGGCTAAACGGTTTAGCACTCCTATTGCTTTTGCACTTGCATCAGGATCTTGAATTTCCTGTAACTGCTTAATATATTGTTGTCTTGTTTCATTCCAAACATTTTCCTGTTTTGCTGCAGCTAATGCTCGTTTGCTTGCTTGCAAATTTTCCAATTCTGCATTGACATTACGAGCTCCTCCTTTAACATCCATCAAAAGATCTGGAATTGGTAAACCATGAGCATTGTAAGTGAGATTGTCTGCATTTACATGAGAATTCTGAGAGCCAGATCCAAATGTTCTAAAATATCTTTTCCCATTTGGCAAGTAAACTGTCTCAGATGCCCATTTACCTTTTCCCCATTTAAAATTTTCTTCTTTTAATCCGTTAGTTTTTCTAATTGTTCTGCCCCCAATCAAATTTCGTTCTCCGTCATAAACTCTAGCTTGCTCTATACTTTCATTATACTTAGGGTATACACGTTCAGTCGTTTTTGTACGAACAAATTTATCTCCAACATTTTGCTTAGTTACTTTTTTAGAATATTTTAGAATTTCTTTTCCATCTTGATCCAATACTTGTGTCCAATTTTTTCCATTTTCAGTATATCGAACAAATTTTTTTAAATTCTTTCCTGCACCAAATTCAAAAATTTCTTTTCCAATAGACTTAATCATTCCATAATTTGACATAACAATTTTTCCTTTCGAATTAATACTTTTCAATATCCCCGAAATCGATTTCCCTTACTCTTTTATAAAAACATAAAAGCCGAAACAATTGACACAGTGCACCTCATAGCATAGCATAGCATAGCATAGCATAGAGCGATTATGACTGGGTTTGAGCCT
>CAKUQA010000087.1 GCA_934675225.1 uncultured Candidatus Melainabacteria bacterium
TAAGTGTAGGGCGAAGCTCCTAAGACCTAAGCAAACCTTAAGAGCTTTCTTCACACCCTATAGTTTACAGTTTTAATGCTATTACTGCGATTGCAAATGCCAGTAATAGCATTATTATTTGTTTAACCATAGTGCCCTCCTTTCCGACCAATTTCTTCACTAATTGCGTGTGCCGGTGAAAAGCATGAGCTATCCTACTTTTTTAGTATAACCTTTATTATAATATAATGCAATATTGTTAAAAAGTAGCTCTATAGTTTTTGCATTTTCTTATTTATTTGAGACCTGATTTTATTTGCCCTATAGAGATAATTCGTCAACTTTTCGTAATTTGCTTTTGTTTCTCCATAAGGGACTTTCATCGCAATTAACTCATCAACATTTTCATTTATACTGGTTAACGTTTCTAAAGAATCGCTCATATCAAAAATTGATTGAACTTTCTTAGACATCCTTGCAATAATTTTTCTTGAAACAAATCGAGCTAAACGAGCTATTGGCGAAAGCTTCTGTTTTGGCTTTTTAGGCATAGCTACTGTTGTTAATTTTTCCGCCAAACTTCTTTTTGAATACTGTTCTTTCAATTCCATAATTTCATTTTCGATTTGCTTTGCCTGAATTTTTAAATCCATAACATCAAGCAATTTTCCTAAAAGTTCAGCACCTTTTATTTTACTGTTAAGAGCATCTAAAGCTTCTTCTTTTTCTGCAATTAAACATTCCAACCTCAATGTTTTATCATCTAAATCTTTAAATGAATTATTATTTAAAATATTTTGATCAATATCATTTAATCTTTTGAAATTGTTTTGAAATAAATTATTGTTCATTTGCTTGTTATAAAATCCGTAAATTTTAAAATTTGTTATTCAATTGTGTAAACTTTTTTGTAATACAAAATTGCGCCAATTATTGTAAGTACAATATTAGGCATCCAAGCAGCCAAAAATGGTTGCAAAGTTCCCGCTTCCCCAAATGATATAGACAATGCTCTTATCAAGTAGTAAGCAAAAATTATTAAAATACTAAATAAAAAACCTCTATTATAACGTACTCTCGGAGGCGTAATTGCAAGTGGCACACCTATCAAAACAAGGGCAATTGTTGTCAATGGCAAAGCCAACTTATCATACAATTCTATTTGTATAGACTTTCTCTCTTTTTCATCAATATGATTTGTTCTTATGTAGTTAATCAGCTTAGAAAAATTCATTTCTTTAGCTACATTTTTATTCAACTCTTTAGACATATCAAGCCCAAATTTTATAACAGACTTTTCAAAAAGAGTTGTGTTTAAAATATCACCGTCATCGTCAACCGTATAAACAGCTCCTTTTTCAAATTGCCAACCTTCAGGAGATGTCTTTCCTTCGTCTGCTTGAAGAACCTGAATAGTACCTTCTTTAGAAGTATCAAGCACTGTTATATTATGCAAAATTTTGTCCTCACAATAACCAACATAGAAAAGACGTTTAATTCCTCCACCTTCATTTAACTCTTTGAACACAAAATTTTGTTTACCTTCTGGAATATTTTTTTGTCCTAAAGCCCATAATGCAAGGTCTTTTGATTGTTTGGTCATAACTGGAACAACACTCTCATTAATAATGAATGAGCAAACAGACATTATTAACGCAAATATAAAAATAGGTTTTGCAATTCTGTTTAATCCAATACCACAAGCCCTCATAACAGTAATTTCAGATTTTAAACTTAACCCGTTTAAAGTCATTACGGTAGCAAGTAAAACGCCCATAGGAATAGTCATCACAATAACTTGCGGAAGATTAAGAATAATCATCATCAATGCAACATTAAACGGAATTCCAAACAAAGAAATCTGTTTGATAAGCGTAATAAAAGTATCGGAAGCAAATATAATTGAAGTAAATACGCACACACCCATGATAAACATTTCAATAATTTGTTTCAAAATGTATTTATCTAATAGAGTCATTGTCCCTGAAAAAGGTTTTTCTTCTTTCACAATTGTATTTGCCATAATTTTATGTTACCCGAAATAATTTTATTAATCAAACTCGATTAAAACTTTCAATACGTCTTTCTCTTTATTTTTTTCAAAAGCTTCAATTGCATCATCTGCTTTATATTTTGCGGAAATAAGAGGTTTAAAATCTATTCTTCCTGCTTTTAAAAGCCTCAAAGCAGCCGGGAACTGTCCGCATCTTGAACCTAAAACGGTAATTTCATCAATTACAATTGGTGCAAGATTAAATTCTTTAGAAGCAGCAATAGTACTTTTTAGAACTAAAACCCCGCGAGGCTTTGTAAGAGCCAAAGCTGTCTCAAAACCGGAAATAGAACCTGTTGCTTCAACAACTACATCGTATATTTTTTCAACTTTTAAATCTGAAAGCAACTTAGTTTCAACCCCTTGAGCTTTTGCAATATCAAGTTTATTTTGATGCTTTCCAACTAAAGTTACGTCAATATTTTGGCTATTCAATTCCAACGCAGTTATTAATCCTAATTTTCCATCTCCAAGAACAATAACTTTTTCAAACGGTTTTATGTGTAATTGTTCAGTAATTTCGCAAGCTGCAGCAAGCGGTTCTACAAATACGGCTTGTTCATCCGGTACATTCTCAGGAACTTCAAAAAGAGTTTCTAAAGGCATAGTGAAATACTCAGCAAAAACTCCATCTTTTCTCCAAATACCTAAAGTATGCCTATCCGGACAATGGCGATAAAGTTTTTCTGCACAATAAGAACAATCCGGTTTTTTACAACCGTAACTTATTTCTGCAACAACTCTTTTTCCCAAAAGTGATTGGTCTGCATCATTAATTTCTTCAACAACACCAACTGCTTCGTGCCCTAAAACACCCTTGTAACCCATATAGCCTTTTGTAATTTCATAATCAGTATTACAAATCCCAGCTAAAGTTACTCTTACCAAAGCTTCACCTTTTTGTGGAACAGGTTTTTTATAGTCATTTACAAGTTTTAATTCTTCATCAAATACGATTGCTTTCATCATTCTCTCCTTTATGAATATATTTTATCATAAAAAGAAACAGGTTAGAAAAAAGCAAATTAAATACCTGAATTATTAGCCCTCTGCAACAACAGTTGTAAGGAGTTCCCCATAACTGTTCATTGAGCCGTCAGTTTCTTCAACAATATAATTATAACCTTCTTTTCCGGCAATAGCTTTTTCTGCTTTTTCTAAAGCTTCATCATAGTCTTTAGTTTCTGCAACTAATGTTTTTGAAAATTCTGATTTATTTTTGATTGTATAAATATGATACATAATTTTATCTCCTTTCAATACAAAAAAACAAATGGCAAACTGCAATAGTTAAAGAGTTATTACACACAACATGCTTTCAAACTCAATAATGATACTATTTTCATTTTTCTTCCATCTTTTCTTTTAATTCTAACACTTCATATTTTAACCTATTAAGTTCGCATTTTATCGGATCCGGAATTCTATTATGCATAAGAATACCATTCTTATCCCGATATTTTTGATGGACAATTCTCCCCGGAACTCCAACTACGGTTGAATAATCCGGAACGTCTTCCATCACAACAGAACCTGCTCCAACACGAACATAGTCTCCAAGTTTAATGTTACCCAAAACCTTTGCTCCTGCACCGACAATTACACCATTCCCTAAAGTCGGGTGGCGTTTTCCATGTTCTTTACCGGTTCCGCCAAGAGTTACTTGTTGATAAATTAGAACATCATCTCCAATTTCAGTAGTAGCCCCAATTACAACACCTTCTCCATGGTCAATAAAAAACCTCCTGCCAATTTTTGCAGCAGGGTGAATTTCAATGCCGGTAATAATTCTCGTTATATAAGAAATAATTCTTGGAATTAAAGGAAGATGCCACTTGTAAAGCCTGTGAGCAAAGCGGTACGCTATCAATGCATGCAACCCCGGATAACACAATATAACTTCTAAAAAATTTTCTGCAGCAGGATCTTTGTCATAAATAACTTGAATATCTTCTTTTACCTTTGTTATTCCTCGTTTAATAATTTTGAACATAAAGTACTCCGAATGAGAAGTGAAAAGACCATTACAGGAGCTATTGTTCCAAAGCTATTTTTGAACGAAATGAGCGACATGGACTTTTCACATTTGACTTTTCACTTAAATCAATTTTGCAAATTTTCTTTTGCCTGCTTGTAATACTACGCTTTCTGTGAAATCAAATGTATAGGTCATATCGGCAATTTTTTCGCCATCGACTTTTACACCGCCACCTTGAATCAAACGTTTTGCTTCACCTTTACTTGCAGTAAATTTCAACTCCATAAGAACATCCAAAATATTCTTTCCGCACATGCCTGCAACCTCTTGAATATCATCAGGAATTCCCTTGTTTGAAACAACATTGATAAACGCATCTTGCCCACGTTTTGCACCTTCTTCGCCATGATATTCCGCAGTAATTATATATGCAAGCTTTAATTTTATATCACGCGGATTTACAGAGCCATCAGCAATTTGTTTATCTATAGTTTCAAGTTCTTCTTTTGTTGCATCAGTAAGCAAACTATAGTATCTTGAAATCATATTATCAGGAATACTCATCAACTTTCCAAACATATCATTTTCACTATCAGTAAGAGAAATACAATGTTCCGGATATGTTTTAGACATTTTAACAACACCATCAGTACCTTCCAATAAAGGCAAAAGCATTACTAATTGAGGATATTTTTTGCCATAAGCGGCCTGAATATCTCTACCTAAAAGAGTATTAAATCTTTGATCAGTACCACCCAACTCAATATCAGAATTAATTGCAACAGAATCATAAGCCTGCATTAAAGGATAGAAAAACTCATGAATTGCAATAGGTCTACCATCTGCATAACGTTTTGCAAAGTCATCTCTTGTCATCATTTGTGCGACAGTTACATTTGATGCAAGCTTCAATAAATCAACAAAACTCATCGAATGCAACCAATCTGCATTATTAACAACTTCTGCTTTTGTCACGTCTAAAACTTTTGACATTTGATCAAAATAAGATTTTGCATTTTCTGCAACTTGTTCTTTTGTTAAAGCCGGTCGAGTTTCCGATTTTCCGGAAGGGTCACCAACCATAGCAGTAGCACCACCAACAATCAATACAATTTTATGACCTAAATTTTGGAACTCTCTTAACTTTCTCATAACAACCGTATGTCCAAGGTGCAAATCCGGTCTTGTTGGATCCATACCAAGTTTTACTCTTAACGGAGTATTTGTATCATGAGCGTGTTGAAGCTTTATAGCAAGTTCTTCAATTCCCCCAGGTAAAACTTCTGCATTACGAGTCAAATGTTTTGCTTGTTCTATAAATTCAGTTCTTATTTCCATTTTAATTCTCCATATATATTTTTTAATAAATTAATTATATCATACGCAAAAAATATTATATCAAATAAAAAACCGGCTTTATAAAAAACCGGTTCCTTATTTTATGAAAGTTCTGAAAATTCTTTTCTTAACAGTATGATTTGATTATTATAATATTCCAACCAAGTTGTTTCCTCATTCTTCAGAGCAGGTTCAGCAAGCGCCCTAATTCTTTTCTTGTCAAGTTCCTCTAACTCATCCTGAATTTCTTGTTTTCTTAATTCAGTTTCTATACTTAATTGGCGTGTTTCAATTTCTTTTAGAGCTAATTTTTTCCATCTTCCATTTTCAAACGCATATTCCTTTTTATCAACAGCTATAACATTGTTTTCATACAAGATAATTTTTGCACCTTTGGTTTGTCTATTTAGTAACTCAAACCAATATTCATCCGTAATTTCAACAGCTCCATCAAATTTTTCTTCATAAAATCCATAGTCTCTATTATTTTTAGTTCCGTAATATTTCATTTTTCCTCCTTAATAACCAACTGCAATCCAGTTCAAAAAATAATAATCACCACAAGTCAAATAACTAAACCCCGTAAGCAATTGCAAAACCGTTCCTGAATCAGAACGATTGAGGTTTCCGTTATAGCCTTGTTTAGAATACACAGGACAAGCTATTTCATTAAATGCAATAGGGTATGTAACCTCAGAACTTGAACCAAAACCCCATTGAATAATCAAACCATTTGGCAACTTCATATACCCAGGGTTCGTTTTAGGAAAAATTCCGTTATTAGAATACCAATCGCCCCAAGTTTCAT
>CAKUQA010000088.1 GCA_934675225.1 uncultured Candidatus Melainabacteria bacterium
GGGTAAATCCTGTATTTTTGGAAGAAAAATTTTTATTCATACTTAACTCCTAATATTGTGTATAAAAATCTATATATTAAATAATTTATTGATATATGCAATAAATATTACAATATTTGAATTGGGTTGTCAATATTCGGTATCCTAAAAATATGAATATAACGGATTGGAATAACGACGAAATAATGCGTCTTGTAATGGCGAAAGGACGTATTACGCAAAAAATTTTGCTGGATATGCTAAAAGATGTAAATGGAGAAGAAATGCCGCAAAGTACATTTTCTTGTAAAATACGTCGTAATGGGTTAAAACTCTCAGAATTTCAGCAAATTTGTAAGATTTTAGGGTATGATGTTATATTAAAACGGAAAGAAAAATAAATTTTTTAACTTATTTTTTTAGTTTTACAAAATCCGGAACTCTGTTTTTAGCTGCTTGCATTTGCATATATTGAGTTCTTAATTTCTCTTTTTCATTGTCGTTTGCATTTTGAGCTTTTTCGTTCATTTGAGTATAAATTTCTTTTTCTGCAGAATTCCCTTTTATATATACATCCATATCTTTCCCCTTTCTGAATGCATTGACATTACCTTCGTAGTTTATTTTAGGGGCTTTAAATAAAGTATACAAAAATGCAAAGCCGGCAATAAATGTTGCCGTCAGCCCTGCCCAAGCTCCAAGTGTTAGTAAAAATTTCTTGTTTTTAGTGGCTTCTTTGTGTTGGTTTTTAACTATTTTTTCAGCTTTTTCACCTATTTTGTCTCCGACAAAATCAAAGTCATCAACAAGTTCAAATAACAACTTTGTTCCAACACCTAAACCTGCAATAAAAGTTGCTTTAGTCAGTTTAGCTTTTTCTCCGGTTTTTGAAATTGGGTTGTAGTCTTGTTGTTGTTTGGTGTTTGACTTATTGGCCGTAAAAGAATGCGTATATGTGCTGACGGAACTAATTTGCATTATGCTCCCTTTATAATCATTCCATTTGCGTTATTTGCCATTTGTACAGATGTGTAGTGGTTAATTTTTTGGTCTAAATCAACATCTTGGTCTTTAACTTCTTTGTCAACTTCTTCCATAATATTCGATTTTAGTTCTCTATCGCGACTGAATACATCCATTTCTTTTTCTCTGGTGAATGCATTGACTTTTGTATTATATAATTTTGAAGGAAGTGTTAGTGCCATTGTAATTAAGCCGGCAGCTACTCCAATTGCACCGAGTTTAGTTGCTCTGCTTTTAGATCCTTTGCCTATAAGACAAGAACCAAGTGCTGCGGCTGTTCCGCCAACTAACGTGCTTGTTCCTACAGATGTCCATATAGCTAGATTTTTTTCTGTACCTCTGTTAATTGGGTTTTCGTAGCCGTTTTTATTTGCAGTAAATTGAGGTTTTGGGCAACAATTGTTGATTGCTGAAATATGCATATTTTTTTACTCCTTATTATTAAACTTACTACTCATATAATATATGAACAAAATTTCTTTTGCTACTATGTTAATATTTGGAAGTTAATTGTAACAATTGTTTGAAGTTTTGTATGTTTATGTTATCATCAACACATAAAGACAGATTATTATTTTAATAAGGGGAAAAATATGATTTCAGTAAACGATTTAAAAACAGGCTTAACGCTTCAATTGGACAACGGTTTATGGTCTGTTGTTGAATTTTTACACGTAAAACCGGGTAAAGGTGCAGCGTTTGTTCGTTCAAAACTTAAAAACGTTGAAACAGGACAAGTTGTTGAAAAAACTTTCCGTGCAGGCGAAAAAGTTGCTAAAGCTATGCTTGACAGACGTGAAATGCAATACCTTTACAAAGAAGGTAAAGAATATGTTATGATGGATAACGAAACTTATGAACAACTTCAATTGACAGAAGATCAAATTGGTGATGGTATCAAGTATTTGAAAGAAAATATGGTTGTTCAAGTTCTTATGCACGATGCAAGAATTATCGGTGTTGATTTACCGGCTCACGTTATTCTTGAAGTTACTGATACTCCTCCATCAGAAAAGGGTAACACTGCTCAAGGCGGTACAAAACCTGCAACTCTTGAAACAGGTGCTGTTGTAAATGTTCCGTTCTTTATTTCAAACGGAGATAAAATCAGAGTTGATACAAGAACTAACGAATATCTTGATAGAGCTTAGTTCTTGTGAAAAGTGAGGTATGAAAAAGGAAAAGCCATTTTAGCTCACAAGTTGAATGTTGGTTTGGTACGTAGTACCTATTTGGACTTTTCACTTCTCGCTTTTCTCGTTTCAATTAAAATGAAAGGCAAAAAATAATGAAATTTGATATAGATTATGTTGAAAAATTAGCAAAAGTTCTAGCTGATAATTCATTGACAGAAATTTCTCTTGAAGATGGAGAACAAGCTATTACTTTAAGAAAAGAAGTTATGGGTGTTGCTGCAGCTCCTGTTGCTGTTGCTGCTCCTCAAGCACCTGTTAGTGCACCTGCTCCTGTTGCTGCAAATGCTGCTGCTTCAGAGCCTGCACATAAAGGTAAAGCTTTAACTTCTCCTATGGTAGGGACTTTCTACTCAGCTCCTTCTCCGGATGCTGAAGCTTTCGTAAAAGTTGGGCAAACAATTAAAGAAGGCGATGTAGTTTGTATTGTAGAAGCTATGAAGCTTATGAACGAAATTGAATCTGATTTTTCAGGTAAAGTTACCGAAATTTGTGTTGAGGACGGACAACCTGTTGAATTTGGTCAAGTTTTGATGTATATAGAATAATTAAGTAATAATTTTAGTGAGAGGTGAATTTTTTATTAATTCACTTTTCGCTTTTTATAGGGATAGGAAAAAGATGTTTAGAAAAGTATTGATTGCAAACCGTGGTGAGATTGCGGTTAGAATTATAAGAGCTTGCAGAGAGATTGGTATTCCAACTGTTGCGATTTATTCTCAAGCTGATGCAAACTCGCTTCACGTAAGGTTGGCTACCGAAGCTTATTGTATCGGACCTGCTCAGAGTGCAAAAAGTTATTTGAGTATTCCTGCAATTATTTCAGCTGCAATCGTTTCTGGTGCTGATGCAATTCACCCTGGGTATGGTTTTATGTCTGAAAGAGCTGATTTTGCGGAAATTTGTGCAAAACACGGTATTAAATTTATCGGTCCTACAGCAGAAGCGATGAGAAAAATGGGTGATAAAGCGACAGCTCGTAAAACAATGATTGAAAATAATGTTCCGGTTACTCCGGGAACAGGAATTTTGAAAACACCTGAAGAAGTTAAAGAATTCGCTCACAGAGTTGGCTACCCTATTATTTTGAAAGCAACTGCCGGTGGTGGTGGTAAAGGTATGAGAATTTGCAGATCTGATGAAGAAGTTGATATTAATATGAGTCTTTGTCAATCTGAAGCTCAAAATTTCTTTGGAAATCCTGATGTATATGCAGAAAAATTCTTAGAAAACCCTCGCCATATTGAAGTACAAATTTTGGCAGACCAATATGGAAATGTTGTTCACTTAGGCGAAAGAGATTGTTCTATCCAAAGACGTCACCAAAAATTGTTGGAAGAAGCTCCTTCTCCGGCAATTGATGAAGCAACTCGTAAAGAAATGGGTGCAGCAGCTGTAAGAGCTGCAAAAGCTATCAATTACGAAAGTGCAGGAACTTGCGAATTTTTACTTGACCATGATGGTAAATGGTATTTCATGGAAATGAATACAAGAATTCAGGTTGAACACTGTGTAACAGAAATGATTTCTAATGTTGATTTGGTTAGAGAACAGATTATGGTTGCTGCAGGTGAAAAACTTGATTTTACTCAAGATGATATTATTTTGAGAGGTCATGCTATTGAATGTCGTATAAATGCAGAAAATCCTGAGAAAGATTTTATGCCAAATCCTGGAACAATTACAGGATATGTTACTCCGGGTGGATTTGGTGTAAGAGTTGATTCTCACGCTTATCAGGATTATTCAATTCCGCCTTATTATGATTCAATGATTGGTAAATTGATTTGTTGGGGAAGAACTCGTAACGAGGCTCGACGTAGAATGTATAGAGCTTTGAAAGAGTATGTTATTACTGGTGTTGAAACAACAATTCCTTTTCATCAGGCAATTATTGAGGATCCTGTATTTATGAGTGGTAAGTTTAATACCGGATTTATAGAAGATTTCTATAAAAGAACAGGTAAAGATAATAAATAAAAATTAAAAGAGCCCGATTTTTTCGGGCTTTTATATTTATAAAAACAAAAAGAACCGATCTAATAAGGTCGGTTCTTTTTATTTTAATTGTTTTATTTCTATTATTATTTAGCTTCAGCTGGTTTGTCTTCTGTTTTTACAAATTTATCATTTGGATCAGCTTGAGGAGCTTCTTCTGCTTTTGGTGCTGATGGTACAAAAGTATCTTGAGCCGGAGCTGATGGATTTGTAACAGGTGCTTCTGCTTTTACTTCCGGTTTTGTTGCTGCTACATTTGAAATTGCTCCAGGAGCTTCTGCGTTTCCTAAAAAGTTAATTGCTTTAATCATTTAATTTTTTCCTCCAATATTCTATATTAATTGTAAAACCTATAAATAAAAATAATTGCTTAATTTTTTGCAAAATATTACAAATATTAAGAGCGGATTTTTAAAATCCGCTCTATCCTGTTTATTTTACTAATCCTATTGATTTGTGTTTTTCGTAAATGCTTTCTGCCATTACATCCAATTTTTTAAAATCTTCTTCTTTAGGTTTTCCCTTGATTTGTAGTGGTTCTATTATATCAAGTTTTAGTGGTGCTAAAATTTGAGCTATTAAGTCAAATAATTTTCCGCCCCATCCGTAAGAGCCCAGAAGCGAAGCAAACTTTGCTTTTGGTCTTAAAACTGCTGCCAAATACGCAACATTTACTGCCATAGGGTGTGGCCCTGCAAGAACCATTGATGTGCCCATAACTATTGTAGCTGCGTCTACTAGTGCCATGGCCAAATCACCCAAATCGTCATCAACAATATCAAATTTGAATGTTTGAATTCCTTTTGCTTCAAGTTTTTCACTCAAATAGTCAACCATATCTTTTGTACTTTCATACATTGATACATAAGGAAGTGCAACAAGGTTTTTAGGAGCATCAGAAGTCCAATCTGTGTATAAATCCAAAATATAATTAGGGTTTTTGTGTACAGGTCCATGGCTTGGTAAAATCATATCAACGTTCATGTCTTTAATCATTTGAGTATATTTTTTACACATCATTCTGAATGGCATCATAATTTCAGCGTAATAACGTTTTGCACTTTTCTCAAGTTCCACTCCTTCAGGAGCAAAAACATCAGAAAATGTATAATGTGCGCCTAAAAAGTCACAAGTACAAAGAACATTATCTTCTTTAATATAAGTAAACATTGTGTCAGGCCAGTGTACTCCAGGAGCAAAAATAAATTTCAATGTTTTATCGCCAAGAGAAACTTCTTCTCCATCAGCGATTACTCTAATTTTTTCTTCCGGTACAAATAGCATGTTTTTAATATTTTCTGCAACTTTTGGATTTGTCAAAACTATAGCATTCGGATATTTTTCTAACAAAGCCGGAATAGAACCTGAATGATCTTGTTCTCCGTGATTTGCAATAATGTAATCAACTTTTCCAATTTGGTTATCAGAAAGTCTTTTCAAATACTCTTTTGTTTTTGGTGGATACATAGTATCAATAATTGCAGTTTTTTCAGAACCTTTAACAAGGTATGAATTGTAACTTGTTCCATGTTCAAGCGGAATAAGTTCATCAAAAATTCTTCTGTCGCAATCATTTAGTCCACAATAAAAAATATTATTTTTAATTTCCTGAAATTTCATATTTTCTCCTTTATATTTCAAGCATAAATATTTTATCACTTAAAAAATTTTTTGCGTAATAAAATAAATTATTGTTTTTCAAATAAATCTTTTCCTACTCCACAGAGTGGGCAAACATAATCATCTGGTAAATCTTCAAATTTAATTCCATCATTTTCTTCCGGATTATATACATAACCGCATACTGTACAAATATAATTTTCCATTTTTTCTTCCTTTCTAATATATATTTCTGTTAATGAATTAATTTTCTTGTCTACATTCTTTACACAAACCGTGTAAAGC
>CAKUQA010000089.1 GCA_934675225.1 uncultured Candidatus Melainabacteria bacterium
GTAGTAGCCGTGATATCGAAACTTTTATTAACCTTGTTCAAAACGGGGTTAATATTAATGGTATTTTGAATACAATGCGTGATGGCAACTTCTACAATGGTCAAGCTGTATTCATCACCCCTGGTGGTATGGCTATCGGAGCTTCAGGCGTTTTGAACGTTGGTTCTTTATCTGTTATCACTCCGACAAATGATGCTTACAGCGCATTAAAATCTCAATATGCTGAAGGCAATTATTCAAATATTAATAACATTTCTAATTTGTTAAACAAAGCTGAAAACGTTGGAAATATTACAGTTGATGGGAAAATTCTTGCAAGAGACGGTGTTCAACTTCGAGGCGGACAAATTAATGTAGGAGCAGAAGGTGCTATCTTGAATGGTGTTGCTTCTACAGAAGCATTTACAAATAGAAATACTGCAGCTACCAGAGCAGAAGCTTTATTTAACAACCTTGTAAATACAGATGGAATTAAAACAGCATCTTCATTTACAAAAAATGGATCAAATATCCAAATTAAATCTTCAACCGGTGTTGATATTGCAGGTAAAGTAATTAACGGTGCAGCAGATGCATCAGGTATTACATCTGCACAAGGCAACAGCGGTGTATTTATTACCAATAGCGGAGCTAACGGAACAAAAATTTCCGGACTTGTTCAATCCACACACGAATTGAACGTATACAACAAAGCCGGCGATATGAACGTTTCAGGAACACTTAAAAATGAAGGTGCTAACTTGAACGTTTCTAACAAAGGAACAAATTTAACAGTTGGTGGAAAACTTTCTACTGATAAAGATTTAGCGATTACAAACAGAGGAACCGGCGCTTTAACAATTTCTGGTTCAGCAGTAGCTGAAGGCAAAGTAGATGTTGATAACTATGGTGCTGGCGGTATGAATGTTACCGGTACTGTAAATGCTACAAAAGCAAGATTTGTTAACCAAGGCGGCAAATTAGTAATCTCTAATACAGCTGACAAAGTTGCAGCAAACAGAGTTGATATTGTTAACTATGGCAACGGCGGCATGACTTTAGGTGGTATTAAATCTGAAGAAGGTTTGTACGCTGTAAACCACAAAGGCGATCTTACTGTTAACGGACATCTTACAACAGGTGACGATGCTACAATCAGCCTTAAAAACGATACAAATGGTGGCAAATTCGCAATTGCTTCTACCGGCAACATTGAAGGTTTAGGTAAAGTTGCTCTTAAAAACCAAGGTTCCGGCGGCATGACAATTGATGGAACAGTAACAAATGAAAATGCATTTGACAATGCAGAAACGGCTATTATTAATGAAAACGGAGCTATGTTGGTTAATGGCAAAATTAGCAACAAAGGTAATATGACTTTAAATAACTCCGGTTCTGGCATGACAATTTCTAAAAACGCTGTAGTTACTAACGAAGGTCAACTTAAAGTTAAAAACTATGGTGCTGACGGTATGACAATTGTAGGCGACATTAATAACACAGGTAATGCAACATTCTATAACGATGGTGGCAAATTGAGCCTTGCAACAAGTGCTAATGGCACTAAAGCCGGTAATATTACAAACGAAGATGGTAGGTTAATTATGTGGTCTAGAAATGCTTCTACAGGTATTTCAGCAGCATCTTCAAGCAAAATTATCAACAATGGTAACGGTAATAGCTTAGCTATTAAACATACAGGCACAACAGCTGCCGGAGAAAGAGGACTTGATCTTCAAGGAACAATTACTAATGATGGCGAAACTGCAATTAACAACTACAGTGGAGATATGTACATTTCAGGAAATATTTCTTCGGATGGCAACCTAGGTATTGTTAACAGAGCAGGAGCTGGAAAAGCAGACTTTGCAGAAGCTGGTACAATCACTAGTGATGGCAATATCAACATTAAAAACTATGGTTCAGGCGATATGACAGTTGATAACACTATCACAAACAATGGTAGATTGAACATTCTTGCTAATAAAAACAAATTGAACCTTGGTGGAACTGTTCACAACAATAGCAATGGCGCATTAGATGCTAATAACGGTTTCTATGCAGCTGCTAGAGATCAAGGTACCGGCATCCTTGTTAAAGATACTTTCAAGGCAGATGGTGATGGTCAAACCCTTATCAAAAACATCTCAGGTTCTGAAGGTTTGAGATATGAAGGAAATATTAACGCTTCCGGTTCTCAAACAGAGTTATATAACCAAAAAGGTAATATGACAGTTGGCGGAACTATTGCAACAACAGGTAACGGTAAAGTTGTTGTATTGAACAAAGGTGACGGAATGACTGTAAACGGCACAATCTCAAGCGAAAGTGATGTTAAAGTTGTTAACAAAGGTTCCGAAAAAGCCAACAGAAGTAACGCAAAAGTAACTACTCCAAATTCAGCTTGGTTCTATGAAAAACTAAAATAAGTAGAACTTATAAACATCCAAAAAGAGTACCTATAAATAGGTACTCTTTTTTATTTATTACAATAATTTTTACCATCGAAAAAGGCTATCCATTTATCAAATCAAATAATTTTTTTGCAGAGTCTACATACCCCGCAGATGCAATCAATTTTCCACTTTTTTTATCTGTAAATTGTGGTCTTAAAACACCTTCCAAAATCGGATCAATATTTTTAGCTTGCTCTAAAATAGCCATTATTTCTTGTTCATCTGGAGATTTTTGCAAAGCCATGCCGGCAGCAAATTTTTCCCCAGACAAAACATCTTCACTTGAACGGATATATTTTTCACAAGCTGCTTTTACTTTATTCAAAGTGTCAGGAGTCGCTTTCTCATCAAGATAAATTGTTATAGGATCATGACGCTCTAACCAATCTAAATTAGTTTCCGGAGTTTTATAATACCCCTTGACTTTTCCAGATGCAAACAAGCTATCTAACGATTTTATTAGATTTTCATCCGCTAAAGCATTTATAGAAATTCTATCGACACTTTTGACACTTTTTCTACCAATTGGAATTCTATAATGCCATCCATTTTGGTTTTTAACTTTAATAGAAGTAGTGCTTTTTGCTGTTATTTCTTCAATATTCCCTGTAACTAAACTTGATGTTGGATATTCACCAAGTCTTAAATCTTTGTATAAAGCATCAAACAGATTTGAGTATATGGTTTTTATATCAAGTGAGTCCATATTATCTTTGAACTGTGTAAAAATTAATACCCTTCTAGAAGTCCCTTTTTCTTGAGCCTTTGTAATAATTTTTCCATAAAGTTCTCCTAAAACTTTCCTTGCATTATCTTGCGGAGTTCCGTCAACACTTGAACTTATACTTAAATTAGTACCTGCATTCGTGCCTTGTGATACTGTTTTTTCAACTTTTCCACCAAGAAATTCTCGAATTCTGGGCCCTAACTTCCCCTTATAACCTAATATTCCAAAAGCAACAATAGAAGCTAAAGTAGTCGCACCAATCATATAAACAGTAGCACGCTTTTCCTCCTTATCCTTTTGGGGCAACCCTATTTTTTCAGTACCATTATTAAAAATAGGATTTGATGTAAAAACATTGTTATACTGTTTTGAATAATTGCTATCTACATGTAACATACGATTTTCCCACAAGCTTATTATACATAATAAGTAATAAAATAAATTAAAATTGTGTTATTTATACAAAAACATTAAAATTTATTAATAGATATCGAAAGTATTAAAATTCTCTCAAAAAATCAATATTAAATAAGGCAAAACCATAAAATAAACAATTTAAACTAAGAACAAAGAATCTTTTATTAATAAAGATTTTTGTTTATTCCCATATATTTTTACTACAAACAGTATTGATAATTTTAAACATAAATTCCAAGGGGGTTGATTTTTTATTTTTACGGAGCATAATATAGATGTTGAGTGTATTTACTCGACATACAAATTAAATATCGCGGGATGGAGCAGTCTGGTAGCTCGTCGGGCTCATAAGACTCTTTTAAAATTAGTATCCTTGCTTGATATAATCAGTGTTATTGGTATTTATAAGATACTTATTTTTTGATATAAATTGTAGGGAAGACCTATAATTTTTGTAGATCTATTTATAGGTCTTTTACTCCCCAATTTTTCATTTTTTATGCTCCCCAATCGTCTTCTTGTGCAAAAGTTTTATGAGGTAACATTTCATCTGGAATATCTTTTTCATTGCTATGAAAAATGTGTTTAAATTGTTTGTCTTGAAATTCAGTAAGTTCTTCCAAGTGATGTGGTAAAACATGAGTATATGTATCTAAAGTTATTCCAATACTGCTATGTCCTAGCCAAGCTGAAACTTTTTTAATGTCTGCTTTGTGTTCAAAGAAATTTGTTGCACAAGAATGCCTGAATGAATGTATTTTATGATGTTCAATGCCAGCTTCTTCAAGTCTTTTATTAACAAAATCTCTAAATGTTGTATCACAAATGAAATAACCGTCATCTCTTGCAAAAACAAGGTCTAAATCTCTATGATATTTAACACCTAAACGCATTTTGTTTTCAGCTTGTATACTTCTTACTCTGCGTAAGATTTTATAAACTATGTCTGATATTGGTATTGTACGATTTGATGTTTTAGTTTTCGTTGAATCAATAATTTCTTTTTTATATTTATATTTTGAGCTATTGTCATTATTGGGTACAGCTTGTAATTGTTGTGCAATTCTCATTTCTCGTTTTTCAAAATTAACTTTTGACCATTGCAAGCCTAATGCTTCGCCTAATCTTGTACCGACACAAAGAAAAACACTATAAGCATATCCCATTGTGTACCTTTTTCAATACAGTATCTGAAAAATTTATTATAGTCTTCTTGTGTTAGTATTTCTATTTCTTTTTTCGTACATTTTGGGTAATTTGCTTTTTTATTAGGATTTTCTTTTATAATTTCATTTTGATATGCACATTCAAGCATTCTATTTACAACAGCACGAATATTTTTAACTGTTTTAGGGTCAAGAGTTCCACCTTTACCGTTATTCTTTTTTAGACAATCATTATAAAATTTTGTAAGTCTTAGACCTGTAAGACTTTTTAATGGGCGATGTCCTAAACCTGGAATGATGTGTTTATCCAAAATACTTCTATCATCACTAATAGTTGTAACTTTAACATGACCAACGACAAAATTTTCAAACCAAGTATTTGCCCATTGTGCAACTGTACAGTTTTCTGAAATTTCATCAGAACATCGACCCTCTAATTCTGCTTTCCATTCTTTGTACGCAATTAAACATTCTTCTTTAGTTTTTCTAGAGAAAGATTTTATTTTACTTTTACCAAATTCGTCATGATAAGTAACTTTATATTCAATGTATTTACCGTCAGTACTTTTCGTAAAACAGCCTTCACCATTTTTGCGTTTAGGTCTTTTAATTTTTGGAGTCAAATCTTTAGTCATTAGCATTCTCCTCTGCTCCTGTGGTACTCGGCAGAGCCTGCGTTCCTACGTCGCCGTCGTTTAGTTGCGTTGCCGAAAACTCACCGTTTCCGTCAACTTCACTTCGGCTGCCGCTTTCTCTTACGAATTTGTAGAATGCATATTCGCTAATATTTAACTCGCGTATAGCAATATTTGATTTGATTTCACGATTAAGCCATTTTTTGTAAACTTCGCTAAAATTTGCAGGCTTTTCAATTTGTTTTCTGCCTTTGTACTTACCTAATTTTTTAGCAACGGCAATTCCATCTCGCTGTCTTTCTAATAGATTTGCACGTTCAAACTCATAAATTGCACCTAAAAATGTAATCATAAGTTTCCCAAAATTACTTGAGGTATCAATGCTTTCTTTAAGACTAAAAAGTCCTACACCTTTGTTATTAAGACATTCAATAATATCCAACAAATCTTTAGTATTGCGAGCAAGCCTTGATAAATCTTTAACATAGACAGTATCGCCCTCTCTTACATACTCTAACAGAGCTTGCAATTGTGGACGTTGTGTATTTTTACCGCTAACTTTTTCTTCAAAAACTTTGTCCAGCTTAAAATCTTGCAACAAAGATTTTTGGCTTTCGGTGTTTTGTTCAATTGTGCTAACT
>CAKUQA010000090.1 GCA_934675225.1 uncultured Candidatus Melainabacteria bacterium
CAATTAGAGTTGATGCGCCTATTTTTGTTACGGCTAATGTTATTTCAAATGGTTCTGTATCGACAGATTCTGCTAAGGATGAAGAAGAAGCACAAGAGTTTAAGAAATTTGTTCAGAGTATAAAACCTTCTGATTTTGCAAGATTGATGAAAGATAAAGACCACCACGAGAGTGATCAGTAAACTTTTTTTATAGTTCATTAATTATTTTGTATAGAAATCGCAATTTCTCATCATTAAGTGTTGATATTTTTTTATTGATGCTGGTGATGAGAAATTCTTTGTCTAAAAAATGAGAATATTTAAAAATTTCTTCGTATGAAATATCAAGACTTTCCAAAATTTTTTCTAAAGTCTCAAATGATGGATAATTTCTTCCGTTTTCTATTCTGCTTAGGTGTTTTGAATCAATGCCGACACTTTCTGCAAGTTTGTCTTGCGTAAGTTTTCGTTTTTCTCTGAATTCTTTTATTCTCATTCCTAGCAATTGCTTTTTAGAAAACATTTTTTCTCCCTTTTATTTACTTATATCTGAACGAATTATATTTTGTAACTATATTTGTATAGATATAATTGACAAAAGGTGATATTGTATATAGAATATTGATGTCAAATGAGTAGAAAACTAGAAAAAGGTAACATATATGAAGGGTTTTAAAAAAGCATTTACATTGGCAGAAGTTTTGATAACTATAGGGATTATAGGAGTTGTTGCTGCTATGACTTTACCTGTTCTTGTTACAAAATACAGGCATAAAGAATATGAAACCAGATTTAAAAAAGCTTATTCCGTTATTGCACAAGCTACTGCAGATTTACCTGTCGAGTATGGAAGTTGTGAAGCTGGAAATGCTAACAATATAAATGAGCATATATTTAATAAGTTAAAAGGAATTGATAAAAGTTCAATTCGTTCCGGCAATATAGGCTATAGTGAATTTAAAACATATTCACTTCAAGAGTCAACATCTGTAATTCACCCAAATTGTTTTGATAAAAGAGGAGGTCAGGGTGAGTATAATTATATAATTTTACCTGATGGAATAACTTTTTCTTTTTGTACTAATAATACAGTCGGAAATTCAGTAGCTGTTGATTTAAATGGAGCTAATAAAGGACCGAATGCCTACGGGCATGATTTATTCTTTTTTCGCCTACTTATAGATGACTGCAAGCTCGATTTTTGGCAAAGTCAGTGGCGTAATTGTACTGATGAAGAAAAATGTGACGAGTATTTTCAATGGACAAATGGAGTTTGTTCAAGAAATTCTAAAAGTAATGACAATGGCTTTGCTTGTACTCAATATGCAATTGCAAATAAGTGTCCGGATGATGCTACAAAAAATTATTGGGATTGTTTGCCTTAGATAAATGTTAAAATTGTAAAGATTTTTATGAAATTTGAAAATTTTTATTTTTTCATGTTTTATAATTTATAAGGATAAAATTATGATAGACGGAATTAAAGCAGTACAAGCGAATAATATTTTTAAGGTTAATCCTGTCCAAATGTTTGAAAATAATCGTCAAAATAGAACAGAGAATAACCCGTTTAATTCCAATCTTTTTGCCCAACAAACTAATGGAAATTATAATTTAAGCCATCCGCGTGTTGCAGGAGGAACTTCTGCAAATAGTTTGGATTTATTAGCTTAATATTTCGTTATATTTGATAAGATTTTGGCAATTCTTTAACAAAAAATTACTTTATATAATTACAGGGAAATTATGGGGTAATTTATCATGTCCGGATTACAAAGACTTTTGGGTTTAGGTTCTGTCAATGCAGCACAAGGAGTTACAAATCCTTATCAAGTAAATAGAGCAACAAATAATTTTGTAAAAGATAGTTTTAATTTTGGATTAGCTAATCCAAATCAACCTTATGGAGTTGTTGAGGAAAATGCTCTTGGTATTCCGACAAAAGGTACAAAATTATATTGTTTAGGTTAATAAGAAGTTTATTTTTGTATTAGTTCCATAAACTAATTTAGTGGCACTAAATGTTGGTGTATAACTATAAGTCTTGCTTGCTTTTTTCTTAAAGCTGCATAGACCTATTACTTTTTCATCATCATTAAATAGTTTTTTCAAAAATTCCATAATATTACACATCCTTCTTTTTTATTGTATAATATTCTTAATTACAGGATTGGTAAAGTCAATATAAGGAGAAATATTATGGCACAAAAAATTTCAAAAGATATGAACATTATGGAAATTGTTCAAATTTGTCCGGAAAGCGTTGCTGTTTTCCAAAAATACGGTTTGGGTTGCATAGGTTGCGCTGCTGCTCATTTTGAAAACCTTGAAGCTGGAGCAAAAGTTCATGGCTTTGATCCGGATGCTATGGTTGCAGATATCAATGCATTGATTGAAGATTAGTTTTAGTATCAATATAATAAAAATAGTTTCTTGATTTTCAAGAAACTATTTTTTTGTATATTATCTATATTTTTGTTATTTATTTAGAAATCCTGCCATTGTTGGTTTATTTGCAATAACTGCCGGCGTAGGTTGCGTTTGTTGTATACTTGCTGTTTGAGTAGCCTGTACCGGTTTTGGAGTATTTGCTTCTGCTAAAGCTTTTTGTTCCTTTTCTTTAGCAATTGCTTTTTTAGTCATGTTTTCACAGTATCTTGCAAGCCACATCATAAATGCCGGAACAAGTACTAATGTTGAAGCAAAGCCAAATGCACTATTGAATGTTTTTGCTCTGTTGATGAATTTGTTGTCTTTAGATTTGAATATTGTATAAATATTTTCAAGAGCATCAGAACCTTTAGCCTTTTCAAATGCTTTGTGTATATCATCCAAAGTTGCCTCTTTAAGAGTTTTACCTCCTCCAAAGTCATTCATAATCTTTTCAGATAATTCTTTTACATTTTTATCAATATTAAGGAATTTTTTAACGTTACCGTCATTTTCTTCTAAGAACTTGAAGAATCCGTTAATACCACCTTTGTAATCTTCAATATTGCTATATTTTGAAACAATTTGATCACTTGTTAATACATCAATACCGGCACCGGCAGTAAAGTAGTTCTTAGCTTTGTGTAAGATACTTTTGTTATGGTCTTCAGGTTTAACGTTAAGAGCAAGACCGGATATTTTGGCAAATGCGGCAGAAAAACCTCTTGCAATAGCTTTAGCAGCAAATAAGATTGTTGTGAAACTCAAGATATCTCTAACTGCAATTTCTTTTCTTTCCTTATCACTCTTAGCATTAGCATATCTAGGAGGGAAGCAGAAGCCAAATAACAAAGTAAGCATAGCAGGTACAGACATTGATGCTCCATTGAATTCAAACTTGTTGAATACTTTGCTCAAAAATCCGTCACTAGTCGCTTGTTTACCAAGTCCGGCTGCAAAATTACCGGTAAAGGCAACTTTTTTATTTTCGTTTGTTTTGTCTTTGTCTTTTGTTTCTTTGCTAGAATTTGTTGCTGTTGCTTGCTCGTCCTCAAGACCTTTTAAACCAGGGTCATGCTTAAGTCCCATGTTGTACAATTTAGGGATTACAGTATAGAACGCAACTACAGCACCCCACATACCGAAGTTTGAAAGAACTCTTGTTCCTGCTCTGTGTAGATTGAAGTTTTTAACAAACTTTCCTAAAGAGCCGTCCTTTGCCAATTCTTCTGCAGTATGACCTGATTGTTTATTTACAAATTTATTTGTTTTATCGAGAACATCGTTAGAATAATCAGTTAAACTTTGGATTAAGCGTTTGATATTAGAGTTAACATTTTTGTTTCTACCCTTAATGATAACGCCCATTTCATCATTAGATGGTTCAGAATACTGTTTACGAATTTTCATGTATTCTTCTACTAAGTTTGACTGTAAGGTTTTGGCTTCTTTTTTATTTTTATTTGCACGTTTATCTTCAATTTCAACAAGTTTTTCTGCAAAATGTTTTGCTTTTTCTTTTACATTGAAGTTTTTATCTGTAGAATTATTCAAAACATTTTCAAATACTTGTGTATAATACCCCTTTTTGAATGTTGCTTTATCTTTTAATTGAGCAGGATTTTTTTCTGCATAAGAAACGAAGCTTTGTCCAAGTACATTGATATGATTAACATGAACATCATTTGCAGAACCTGATGTCTTTTTAATAACTGCAAGAAGTCCTAATGGAATTAAGAATGCGCTAGGCCCGCTAAGAATTTCTCGAATACCTTCACGTCTAGCAAATTCCCAGTTCAAAGGGCCGGTTTTCTTGCCATTTTCGTCTTTAGGACGGTTACGGTTTAAACCTTCGTAAATTCTTGGTGCAACCATGCCAATACCGTCTTGTGCAATAAATGATGCCGCAAAGCCTCCTTTATCAATAGCATCCATGACTGTAACAACAGGATTAAAGCTTCCTGTGAATGTTTGCTGGTTTGTTTTTTGCTCATTAAGTTTCTGACGCTGTTGCGCGTTAACTGTTGTATTTATTGCTTTTATCGACATGTCCCTACTTTAAAAATTCATAACTACACATATATTTATAAAACTTATAAATTACACTTATTGCTCTTTTTCGTTGAAATTTTAAGAAAAATTAAGGTTATAAATGTATTAAGTGTAATTATTATACTTAATATAGTAACATTTTGCAAGTTATTTACTACAAATATAACAATAAATTTACAAATTCTGTAATAGTCTCTATTTGTAAATAAAAAACAGGTATGAGTATTATGAAATTGACAACAATTTTTATCCGAGTTAAGCTTGTCCTATGGTAGTAAATGTTATTGGTGCCGGATTAGCCGGTTCGGAAGCGGCTTTACAGCTTTCAAAAAGAGGAATAAAAGTTGATTTATACGAAATGCGCCCTGAAAAAACAACAGGAGCACATAAAACAGAAAAGTTTGCAGAATTTGTTTGTTCAAACAGTCTTGGGGCTGCAGATTGTTCAAATGCTTCCGGATTATTAAAAAAGGAAATGGAACTTCTTGGCGGAGAGTTAATAAAGATAGCTCGAGAATGCGCTGTCCCTGCAGGTAATGCTCTCGCGATAGATAGGGAACTGTTTTCTCAAACTGTAACCGACAGAATTAATAATGATGAAAATATAACTGTTTTTAAACAGGAAGTTACTGAAATTCCTGACGGTTATACTATTATGGCATCAGGTCCTTTAACTTCTGAAAGTTTGGCTAATTCAATAAAGGATTTTACTCAAAGTGAACATTTACATTTCTTTGATGCAATTGCTCCAATTGTAGAAAAAGATAGTATTAATTTCGATAAAGCTTTTTATGCAAGCCGATATGATAAAGGAGAAGCTTCATATATAAATTGTCCTATGAATAAAGAGGAGTATGAGAGATTTTATGATATTTTGATTAATGCTCCGAAAATAGAGTTAAAAGAATTTGAAAAAAATGCAAAATTTTTTGAAAGCTGTTTGCCTATTGAAGTTTTGGCGTCTCGCGGTGTAGATACATTAAGATTTGGTCCAATGAAACCGGTTGGTTTGGTTGATAAACGTACAGGTGAGAAGAATTATGCAGTGGTTCAATTAAGACAGGATAATTCTGCAAAGACTTTGTACAATCTTGTTGGTTTTCAGACAAATTTAAAATGGGGTGCACAAAAAGAATTGTTGCAATCAATTCCTGGGTTAGAAAATGTTAATATTGTCAGATATGGTGTAATGCATAGGAATACGTTTATAAATTCTCCAAAAATTTTAAATTCGTCATTACAAGCAAGACAACGAAAAAATTTGTTTTTTGCTGGACAATTGACCGGTACGGAAGGTTATACAGAGTCTATCGCTACAGGCATGTTGGCTGGAATTAATATGGCAAGACTTATTAATGGAGAAGAACTGTTAATTTTGCCTATAGAAACTATGTTAGGAGCTTTGACTCATTATATAAGTGATGAAAATCATGATAAATTTCAACCAATAAACTCAAATTGGGGTATAGTACCGCCGGTAGAATTGCCCAAAAAAGAACGTAAAAATAAAAAGTTAAAGGCAGAATTGATTTCTAACAGATCC
>CAKUQA010000091.1 GCA_934675225.1 uncultured Candidatus Melainabacteria bacterium
CTGTTACTTCATATAAAAATGCAGCCGGCGAAGAAGTAGCAATAGATTTGCCATACAGTGGAAGTTTTTCTGCTCAAACTGATGCGGCAACAGGAAAAGTTACCGGTTATAAATTTGGCGGAGATACAAATGATGGTTCTCGTAACGCATTTTTGTATCAACTTGGAGTTCAAAACCTTGCAGATCCAACAACAATTGAATCAATTTACAATCTAGGACCTTCAGGTTATACAAGATCCGGTATTGGTGGAGAAATCATTGATAAAACATCCACAAATGCTATGACATCAAGTGCATTCATTAAGTATATGCAAGATGCAAAAGACGATGCAGGCAAATCTATTTACGCATTAAATGTAATTTCACTTCTTGCTGATGCAAATAATGATGGAGATGTAACTGATGAAGAATTTAACAAAACATTCTGTACTACAACATCACCGAAAAATATTGATAAAGCTTTAAATGGAAGCGAACTTAATGCTAATAAAATAATTATTACAAAAAATGGAAATGCGCTTTCTAAAACCGATATCGAAAAATTAACACTTGGCGATTTGTTGAGTGGAAAATATGAAATGACAGGTTTAATGGGAGCTACAGATTTTGCAGCAATAGCTGAAAAAGTTTTAGTTTCAATGGCTAACTCGTTTGGTCTTGGCGAAAGTGCTAATATCAAAGGGTTAAACGTTGATTCTGCGTCTGAAAATGCATTACAACAAGCTTTAGAGTTTTCAAAACTTCAACTTAATTCTAGTTACGCTCAAGATACAAGCGGAGATACAAATTACAAAGCTATATCAAATGCAATTTCAAAAGCACAAGAAACAAACGTAATCTCTAAATCAAACAAAAATGTTTCTTCCGTAAGTTTAACAAACATGCTAAAATCATATTTAACCAACTTTGCAATTGCTTTAGAAGGATATGATGCCGGATTTAGTATAGACAAAACATCTTCGAAAAACAGCGAATATGTTACAGACGATTTTTCTTATTACTTCATATTTAAAAATGAAGAAGCTATAACTGATCAATCTAACCTAAATGCAGATTTTTATAACATGTTGTACAACCAAATCTGTATGAATGGAGCTTGTTCTGATAAGAATAAAATGAAAATGATTAATGACCCTGAATATCTTACTAATGCGTTGAAAAACGGTCAATTATTTATTTCCTCATTAAATACTGACGGCTATTTTTATCAAGGTCACTATACTCAAAGTGGTCATATTGCAGAAGTAACAGATGATGATGCAATTGCCCAAGCTGAGGCAGAATACAATGTACAAAAATCAAAACTAAGTTACAAAGAAGAAACACTTGAGCTTAAAATGAAAAACATTGATACAGAACTATCTGCACTATCAACAGAGTACGATACCGTAAAAAATCTAATCAGTAAAAACGTTGAAAAAGTATTCACAATGTTTAGTTCATAATTCTAGTTCTAGCTTATAAAATCTATTCATGTTTAATATATAATTAAACTATGAAAGAATACGATTTTTATATAATTCCGACTCCAATCGGGAACTTAGGAGATATAACACTTCGAGCAATTGAGACTTTGAAAAAAGTTGATATTGTTGCATGTGAAGATATTCGAGTTACTCAAAAACTCCTTAATCATTATGATATAAGGACAAAATGCATCTCTTATCATAAATTTAATGAAAAAGAACGAGTTGATTATTTTCTTAATTTATTAAGAGAGGGCAAAAAAATTGCACTTGTTTCTGATGCAGGAACTCCGCTATTTTGCGACCCCGGTGCAGTTATTGTTGAAGAATTACGCAAAAACGGATTTTCTGTAACTTCACTTGCAGGAGCGAATGCCGTTGCAACATTTCTTTCTCAAGTACCAAGAGAAGGTGAAGATTTTGCATTTGTCGGATTTTTACCAAAAACAAAATCTCAAATTGAAACACTAGTAAAACAATATAAATCTACCGATATGGTATTTTATGACTCCCCAAACAGAATATTAAACACTTTAGAAATAATAAATGAAATTCGCCCAAATAACAAAGTTGCGATAGGCAGAGAATTAACAAAAGTTTTTGAAGAAATCGTAATAGACAGTTCTGATAAAGTTATTGAACATTTTACAAATAACATTTTAAAAGGAGAAATTGTTGGACTTGTTTTTAGAGAAAACGGAAATTGTAACGATATTGATATTGATGAAAAAATTTCTATACTTAAAACCAAAGGGTTTAAAGATAAAGAAATATCAATAATTTTGGCAGAATTATATAAATTAAATAAAAATGATATTTATAAAAGATGTTTATTATAATTTACATATTCCACTTTTTTTAATTTATGATATAATATTTTTAGGATAGTTAATTGAAGTTTTTAAGGTAGAAATTTTTTGAATAATAAAAAGTACATATCTTTAATAGCCCTGTTGTTGGTTATAATGTGCCCGCTTCCGAGTGTTGCAAAAGGGAATTTCTGGGGAAATACAACTGATACTGAAATTCATGACTTGCAAACTCCGTCAGCGACTCAAACTTCTGTTGACCAAACTCCTATGACTTCTGCATCAGTCAGCACATCTTCAAAAACTTCTGAAAATAAAAAAATTAAAAACATTGAATTTGTAGGAAATAACGTTATCGACAAGTCTCTAATTCTTCAGCAAATGAAACTTCAAGCCGGAGATAATTACAGCAGAGAACTTGTTCAACGAGATTTAAAAGCTATCTATGAGATGGGTTATTTTACCGAAAATATGAGAGCTATACCGGTAACTAACTCAGACGGAACTGTTACCTTAAAAATAGTATTAACAGAAAATGCCCCTGTAACAGACTTTACAATTGAAGGCAACACCGTAATTTCTACTGACGAAATTTTATCTTATTTACTACCGATGAAAGGGAAACCTCAAAATATTTCCGAACTAAATAATGCAATTTCAAAAATTCAAGATTGCTATAGTTCAAAAGGTTATATTTTAGCAAGGATTGATTCTGTTTCTGATGACCCTGACGGAACCGTTAATATTAGCATTAAAGAAGGAACAATAAATAGAATTTTAATTTCCGGAAACGAAAAAACAAAAGATTATGTTATTGAACGAAATGTCTTAACCGAACCGGGACAAGTTTATAATGAAAACTTGCTTAAAGAGGATTTAATCAGACTTTATGCAACTCAAGCATTTAAAGATGTAACCAGAGAAATTGAACCAACAGACGATCCTGACAAATACGACATTACAATTAATATTGAAGAACAAAGAACCGCAAGTATTTCTGTTGGCGGTGGTATTGATTCTGTAACTGGTGTATTTGGTTCTGTCGGAATTGCTGATAATAACTTTATGGGAAGAAATGAAAGAATTTCTCTTAACGGTATTGCAGGTACTGGTGTTATTTTAAACGATTCTTCTATTAAGCGAAGAATGAATTTGCAAGCTGAATTAAGTTATTTCAAACCTTATTTTTATAACGCAGATACTTCTTTAATGAGTAAGATTTTCTATAGAGATTTTGGTTCTTATCAAGTACCGCTTGCAATTGAAAGAAGAATTGGGGCAGAAGCAACTGTTGCGCATAGAATGAAATTCAATAAACATGTAACAGGAACATTCTCTCTCGGACTTGAAAACATTGACGTTTCAGAAGGCGATGCTGGCAAAATTTCAGGATTGTATTCAAGATACAATATTCCAATTTCAGAACGTGCTAAACAGTTAGAAGGCGGATTGTTCCTATCTTTAAGCCCTGCTCTTTTGTATGACACAAGAGACAGCGCAACTGTTACTAGAAAAGGAACAATGGCTAGTTTAAGATTTGATGAAGAACTTGGAATTCTTGACTTTGACAAAACTCACGGCAAATTAACCGGTATGGTAAAACAATATGTTCCTGTCGGAAAGAAATCTTCTTTATCATTCACAGCTAAAGGTGGCGGAAAAATTCACGGAGACAATATGCCAGAAGTTATGGCATACCGTTTAGGTGGCCCATACACTGTTAGAGGTTTCAAAATGAGTGGCGTTGGTACAGGTGATGCATTCATCATGGGTAGTGCAGAATTTGCAACTCCAATTCCATTCCTAGACAGAACCAGAATTAATTTCTTAAACAATTTGAGATTTACTGTATGGGCTGATGCAGGTAAAGTTTTCAACCCATCTATTACGGATAAAATTTACGACAGACCGCTTTATGCAGTATCTGCCGGTATTGGTTTAAAACTTTATGTTCCTGGAATGGGACCATTGTCAATCGATTATGGTATTCCTCTTACAAATCCGGGTAGCAACGGTAACAAAAACGGTTACTTCACTTTTGGTGTAGGCGATATAATGTACTAATGGAGGTATGAAATGAAAAAATTCAAATTAGCAGCTTTATTAATGACTGCAGGTTTGTTTGTAACATTAGGGAACCAAGCAAATGCAGCAGGTGTAGGATATATTGATTATCAAAAAGTTCAAGAAAACTTTCCTTTTGCTCAACAAGCAGTAAAAGACATTGATGCAAAAGCTCTTGAAATGCAACAATACATGGTTGATAAAGAAAAACAATACAAAGCTCTTGATACTCCTTTGAAAAAACAAAACTTTGAAGATCAAACAGCTAGAGAATTTAAACTTAAACAAGATGCTTACATGCGCTTAAAATCTGATAAAGAAGAACAAGTTTATAACAAAATTCAAGCTGCAACAAAACAAGTACTTGTAGAACAAAAACTGGATGCAATTGTTGATTACAGAGTAATTTTTGTTGGTGGAGTTGATATTTCTGATTTAGTTATCCAAAAACTAAAAAGCGGTCAATTTTAATCATTAAGGAGCAGCTATGAAATATTCTGAACACGGAGAACAATACCACATCGGATTGAATGTAGGCGACGTTGGAGAATACGTAATTCTCCCTGGAGATCCTAAAAGATGTGCAAAAATTGCATCTTACTTTGATAATGCCAAACTTGTTGCAGATAGACGAGAATACACAACTTACACAGGTTACTTAAACGGAGTTAAAGTTAGCGTAACATCTACCGGTATCGGTGGACCTTCTGCTTCTATTGCATTAGAAGAACTTGTAAATGTCGGAGCTAAAACATTTATAAGAGTTGGAACATGCGGTGGAATGGATGTTGATGTAAAAGGTGGCGATATCGTTATTGCAACAGGTGCAATTCGTATGGAAGGAACTACAAAAGAATACGCTCCGATTGAATTTCCGGCAGTTGCAAATTTAGACGTAATAAATTCTCTTGTTGAAGCGTCTAAAAATCTTGGACACGAATACCACACAGGAGTTGTTCAGTGTAAAGACTCTTTTTACGGACAACACAGTCCTGAAAAAATGCCCGTCCATTATGAGCTCTTAATCAAATGGGAAGCTTGGAAGAAAATGGGCTGTTTGGCTTCAGAAATGGAATCTGCAGCATTATTCATTGTAGGGAGTTTCTTGAGAGTAAAAGTAGGTTCAGTATTTTTAGTTGTAGCAAATCAAGAACGCGAAAAGTTGGGATTGGAAAATCCTGTAGTTCATGATACAGATATGGCTATAAAAACAGCGATAGAAGCTTTAAAAATTCTTATAGAAAAAGACAAATGTAAGGAGCAATAATGTTCAATAAAAAAATGCAGTATGTGATAAAAACTTGTGCAAGCGATAACACTCAGGAACTTCAAAATCTCTTGAATGAAATGTCTATGAACAATTGGGAATTGTACAGCATGCAAGAAGTTGAAGGCGAGGATGGACAAATTTTATGCAACTGCATTTTTATGCGAGAAACAGAAAACTCAAATAACGATATTAATGCGGATTCAATAAACATTTCTTCTTTCAAAAGTCAGATGGAAAAAATGCTCTCTACAGAACAATCTCCTTACGAAATTTGTTTGGATATCCAAAGCAAAATAAAAGACCAAAAAGCTAAAAT
>CAKUQA010000092.1 GCA_934675225.1 uncultured Candidatus Melainabacteria bacterium
TACAGGAATGGCAGAATTATCCGCTTATGATAACACTAAACTTGTAATTACAACAATTTCCGGAAAAATATATATTTATGATGAACAACATTCTGCAAAAACTCAAGTAAATAAAACTTTAAACGGAAAAAATCCAAAATTCTTAAACTTTTTAAACGGGATTTTGATTATGACAGAAACTGATGGTTTATTTTATATAAAAAATAACCCCACTTATGATGTAATCGAATGCAATTTGCAAGATTTGAACAAAGAAACATTAACAGATGGAATTATGACCATCTATAAAGGAAGAATTTGGATTGCTAAAAACGCAACAATTTATTATTCAGCACTTGGAAGTTATACTGATTTTTCAACAGAAAATGATGCCGGATATATTAACGAATTTCATACAGATACCGGCTCTATTACAGCTCTTAAACCATATAAAGACTATTTGGCTATTTACAAAAAAGACAGTGTTTATCTTTTATCAGGGAGCAAACCGGATGACTTCGCAATAACTCTTTTTGCAAATAAGGGAGCTGTTAACACAAATTCAATATTAAATATTGAGAATAAACAATATTTTTTAAGTAATGGGATTTTCGCTCTTGAGCAAGTAGGGGAATTAAATCAAATTCAATTAGGTAGCGAAATATCACTCAAAATAAAAGAAGAATTTGCATCATTTGAAAAATTAGAAAAAGCTATTGCATTACATTATGAAGCTAAAAACCAAATATGGTACTTCTTTCCATATATTTCAGACAATTATTTTCATATAATTTGGATTAATGACTATGTTAACAAAGCTTGGTATAAACGAAAAATCCCTCAAGATATAGTAACTGCTTGTGTATACAATGGAATGATTTATACTGCAGACAAAGATGGAAAGATATACAAAGAAGATTTTGGAAAAACTTTTTCAGGAACTCCAATAAAGTTTCTGTGGAAATCTCCATTTTTAGCAATTACAAATCCGCATCACCGAAAAATGATTGATGAATTTTATTTTTTACTTGATACAGAATATGACAACAATTTCAGTTTTTCTGTTTATAAGGACTATGATAGCGAATATTCAGACGATACAGAACAGATTTACTCCGTCTATCCGTCTCATTTGATTTGGGCAGATGATAATACTTCTGAAACTTTACCTTGTCATTGGTCAGATAAAGAAGATATTGTATGGACTATTAATAAAGACACATTAGAAAAAGCCGAAATATCAGAAGCAAATTATTCTGTTCAATTATGCGTTGAAGGGTCCGAAATTACACACTCTTGCGCAATTATCGGACTACAATTTAGAGAAATTTATATTGATGATTAAACAACACCACTCATTTTTTGAATATACAAACTAACATCAAAGAAAGGAAATTTTTATGTCAGAAACAACTAACTCTTACTCAGCATTTATTCCAGAAATTTGGAGTCAAAAATTAAACAACATGTTAGAAAAAGATTGCGTAATGCTACAATGCGTAAATAGAAATTGGGAAGGAGATATTAAAAACCAAGGCGATAAAGTTAAAATAATTACACCTGCACAAGTAACTATTTCAACACTTGACTCAAATGCAATAACTTATAGCGAACTTGAGCCAAAAAGCCAAGAACTTGTTATTGATCAAAAGAAATTTTTCGCATTTAAAATCAATGATGTTGCACAAGTTCAATCAAACACAGATATTATGGAAGCACATCTTAAAAATGCAAGAAAAGCAATCGAAGAAGTGCAAGACGCCTATCTTTTATCACAACATGCAAATGTTGTCTCTAACAATATAGTAGGTTCGGATGAAACACCTGTTAAACTTGACAAATCAACAATTTACTCTCAATTTGTAAAATTAGCATTATGCTTAAAAAATTCAGATGCCGTAACGACAGGAACAAGACCTTGGGTAGTTATAAACCCGACAATTGAATCATATTTACTTCAAAGCACTGAATTTATTGGAGCGCATAATGTAGCTGATGAAACATTAAGAGAAGGTGCAATCGGTAGAATTGCAGGAATGGATGTTTTAGTTAGCACCAATTTAACCGCTACTTCTGATAAATACTATGTTTTAGCCGGAACAAACGATGCTATTACTTTTGCATCACAATTAGCAAAAATTGAAAGTTTGAGAGATAAAGACAGTTTTTCAGACTTGGTCAGAGGACTTTACTTATATGGAGCCAAAACCGTTCAACCTAAAGCCTTGGCTAAAATGGTAGTTAGCGCTTTATAAATTTCACAGAGGATAAAATGTTTTTTAAATTAAAATCGGAAATTAAAAATTTAGCTAAATCTGCAGTTTTAAACGCAGAAGCTACACTTGGAAGTAGTAACGGGAAACAAAAAAAAGAAATTGCTATAAAATTTATCATCGAAAAACTTCCAATACCCATTATATTAAAACCGCTAATTTCAATTATGTTTTCAAAGTTTATTGATGAAACAATTGAATTCGCAGTTGAATTTATGAAAAAACAATAATAAGGAACTACTTATGAATGAATTAAATAATGAAAAATTTTCATCTACTGCCGATATTCAAAATTCGGCATTTGAGCAACAGCCAAATAATGCAGACAAATATAAACAAATGGCTGTAAATGATATAAACACAATCCAAAATTTTGTAAAATCAGGACTTATGACACAAGAACAAGGACAAAATTTAATGAATTATGTAACTCAAAAGGCGTTTGAGAAGTACACAACAAGTCAAACTCCTGCATTTACAAATACAAAAATTTCTGTTCAAAAGCAAGAACCTCCAACCATGCCGGACTTTTTTAATCAAACAGGAAGAATTGATGTTTATGATTACTTAAAAAACTCAAATGCAGATTTTGATGAAGATGAAATCTCTAGAATATCCGCTCTTGTTGAAAAAATTGAAAATACGGCAATTCAACGATATTTGGAGAAGCAAGAACACGAAAAGGCATTAAACAATGAAAACGAATCCGCGAAACAAAGATTACGAGCGAATGCTCAAAATACTTCCTCTGACGGACTAAAAAATTTGGTCTTTACTCGTGAACAAATCGGCAAAATGAGTGGTGCTGAATTTGCCAAGCACGAACGTGCGATTATGAACCAATTAAAAAATGGACTTATTAAATAGACAAATTCAAATCTTTTGCGAAGAAACAGTCTGAAAAGACTGTTTCTTCTTGAAAGAAGGAAAGGATAAATAAATTCTAATGAACTATCTCGAACTTATAAATAAATGTCTTGTAGAACTTAATTACAAACAAGTAAATAATTTCTCCGAACTAACTAAAAATGAACATAAAAAACTTAAAAACATCATTAATGTTATTAATTCCGAAATATGTTCTTCTGAAAAATGGAATTTTTTATTGAGAAAAACAATATTAAAATTAAATAAAAATTCCGGAGAATTAGAAAACACAATTAACGGAAGAATTAAGGCTATTTTTGTAGAAGGAATTAAATATGATTATTATTCAAACTTTGAAAAATTTTTCACTAATTCTCAACCTCAAAATACGTATAGTTTATTTAATGATAAAATTTTGCTTCCAATTTTTAATCATGACAAAACTGTAAATATTTTATATTACACACAAAACTGCGCAAAAACTTCAAATGGAGTAGAAAAATTTAAATTTGAAAACGAAACAGATATTTCTCTAATTCCGGAACTATTTGTAGAACCACTGTTAGTCTATGGTACTTGTATGAGATTAAAAGGAAATCCTCAACATGCCAGATTTAGTTATTGGCTCAACATGTACAAAGATGCTCTTGCCAATTTAAGGTCGAGAGTATCTAAAACAATCAACGAAATACCTATAATAAAAATCTACAGGCAGTAAACACAAAAAAAACAGGAAGTTTAAAATTCATTTCCCCTCCTGTTAAGATTTACACTAGCCGAAATATAAATAGCATGACTATTATACAATTTTTTTCAATAAATATCAAATAATACAAAGAAATGTAACGAAAAAGACATAATTTAATTTTAAGAAAAAGCTATGAAAAACCTTACCAAACAACAGAAAACATTCGTACTTGAGTATATAAAAACACTTGATGGAGAACATTCTGCGAAATCAGCAGGCTACAAATCAAAAACCTTAAACGAAACAGTCTCAAATCTTTTATCAAATGAAAATATTATTCAAGAAATAAAAAAACAACTAAAAAAACAAATTTCATCATTAAGAGTAAATAAAGGATACGTAATACATAAGCTTTTACAGATAGCAGAATTTTCACTAGAAGAAGAAGATATTTTAGATAAAGAAGGTGGCTTTACCGGTAAAAAGAAATTAAGAGATACTTCTGCCGGTTTAAAAGCACTTGAGAACCTGTGTAAATATCTCGGTTTAAATTCTAAACAAGATGAAGAAGATTATAATCAAGCCAAAATTATTACTATCTCTAATCTTGATGATGAAAAAATCTAACAAAACTTTAAGGAGAAAACATGAAAAACAGCGATGCAGAGGCTATTTTATTAAACAATACCTCTTTAGAAGATTTAATAAAAATGAAAATAGAAAAAGAATTTATGGAAGATTTAAAAAAATCCAAAGAAAAAACCGAGAAAAAGGAAGTTCATGAAATCAAAAATCTGTCAAAAGATAAAATTTTCTCAAAATTTTCTGTATATAAATACTTTAACAGAGATACCGGTTGTGAAACCTTTATCAACGGCATTCAGGCTGAAGCCCTAATCGGTTTACAAAACAATATCAGAGAGAAAATGTTGAAAGGAGAATTAAACGCTTTTACAACAGACAACGCCTATATAAAATTTGAAAAAGCGGTATTTTAAAATGCCTAAATTTTTAAATCCTTTTGAAAAACCTGTTTATTTTGAACAGGCTTTATTTTTATACAAAAAATACTGCAAATTTTTGGATGATGATTATGCTCAAGATAAATTAAATCTTGCAGATTATTTCGCAAATTTAATTTTAAGAACAACTCCGTTTTTCTGGGTAATAACAGAAAACGACATTGTTAGCGGTTTTGTCTATCTCGATAATATTATAGGAAATAGTTTGCAACTACACAGTGCCGAATTAACAACCTGTTTTGACAAAAAATTTTGGGGAAATTACACCAAAATTTGTGCACATATTTTTATTAAACATATCTTTCAAAAATATAATTTTATAAAAATTAAAGCTTTGGTTTACCCACAGAATTTTCGTGTAAAAAATCTATTAAAATTTTCAGGTTTTGAAAAAGAAGGGATTTTACACGGAGAAACTATTCGAAATGGGCAATTGCAAGATATTGAAATCTATTCAATTTTTAATGAAAGGACAAAATAATGAAAATAGAAACAGAAAATCTAACTCAAAAACTTGAAAATGAGTCAGAAAAGTTTTTAGTTAGCAAAATTATAGAAAAATTTGACAAATTTGATACGGAACGCGCACCTCAATTAACTGATATTAAACTAATTAGAGATGCTATATATAATTCAGACATTCCCAAAGTTAACGGCTGGGATAATAAAATAGAGCTTCCAGACATTTATGAACTCGCTCAGACATTAAAATCTCATATTGGAGAAAATTTATATTCACATCCGGATGCTATGTTTGATGTCTCCGGCACAACTCCACAAACTCAAAGTTTTGCCAATCGACAAAAAGCTATGTTAGTAAACACTTTCGAACAAATGAATATTGAAAATGAAATGGAAAAGGTTATTGACGGAATTATTGAAACAGGAGAAAGCACTCTTTTTGTCGGCTGGGAAACAAAAATCAAAGCAACCAGACGTGCTCAAACACTGGAAGAACAACTTGTTTCACCTAAAACAAATAATTTTATAGTTTCTCAAAAAGTTATTTACGACAATGCAAAAATAAAATATATAAAAGCAGAAGATTTTGTATTTGATAAATTTAACAGCGACAACTGGGATAG
>CAKUQA010000093.1 GCA_934675225.1 uncultured Candidatus Melainabacteria bacterium
CAATTAAGACAGGTAAAGTCATAGCAGCAACTACTCCAATAATTCCCAAAGTTATTAAAACTTCTGCTAACGTAAATCCAAATTTATTTTTCATTCAAGCTCCTTGTTATATAAATTCACGTATTTATTCTTATTATACATTATATAATGAATTAAGTCAATATATATTGTCTTTATTCATTATTGAATAGTATCATTTTGGAATGGATAGAGAAATAAAACTTGAAACAGAAAACTTGGCCCAACAAATAAAATATCTTTCTGCATTAGAGGGGTTAACTGTAAAAAGAGTAAAAGAATTAGTTAATTTTAAATATAACAAAACAGACAGTAACCGAAATTTAAGCAACAAATTACGCAACAAAACTTTTCGAGTTTCTGAGCTATCCGAGATTTTAGATATATTAGGCTACGAGATTATTTTAAGGAAAAAGTAACTGTCGAATAATGTTCCAGTTGTTCAAAAAGGACAATTTAATAAGGCGATAGGACAATAAGGCTATAAGGCGAAACTTTAGTGAAAAGTGAGAAGTGAAACGTGAAAAGACCTTATCAGATAAGTTCATTTCTTTCATATTTCCAACACTTTTAATCTTCCCCTCGCCAACAAAAGGCAAGAGTAGATATTTATCGTCATTCTGAGCGGAGTGAAGAATCTGTTCCCTCTCCTAAATTAGGAGAGGGTTAGGGTGAGGTCTTAACTTCCCAACCATGCGATGTTTCGGCTTTGCCTCAACATGACAGGACTTTCCCCTCGTCCGACAAGACTGGGTTATTTACCCTCTCTAACTCTCCCTAACCGAGGGAGAGAACATTATAATAAAGTCATTGTGAGCGAATGCGAAACAATCCAGCTGATTTTTATAATCTATTACAATACCCCTCTTTTGAATTTGTAAGCTCGCTTTAGCTTGCTAACAAATTCTCTCTCTCCCCGTCGGGGCGAGAGTAGATTTTTATCGTCATTCTGAGTGAAGCAAAAAAATCCTCCTAAATCTTTTTATCCGAATTTTCTTTTCATGCCAAATTTAATCAACTTATTTTGCCAATCAAAAGGAAGCTTGGAAACAAATTCTGCAAATTTCGCATCTTTTCCAACTGTATAAGAAGGTTTTGGATTATTCAATGCATCAACCTTAACTATTAAATCAACAACTTTATTGACATTCAAACCTTTTTGTCCGTTTTTGTGAGCGTTTGCAACCATATATTTCATTTCTTTGTCATAATCTTTGCAGTTATTAATTGACTCTTTATTTAATTCTATTGACTTATCCCAAAGAGGTGTTGCAATAACTCCAGGTTTAATTGAAACAACTTTTAACCCAGACTCTAACGCCATAGCATTGAATAAAATATCTAAAGCTCTTTTTGAGGCACAATAAGGTGCTACAAACGGGAAAATCCCAAAACTGGACATCGAACTTATATTTATAACCTTTGAACTATCAAGTAATGGTAGTAATTTTTGAGTAAAATCAATATGCGAAAAAGTATTTACCTCAAATTGTTTCCTCAAATTATCCACAGAAATTTTTTCCATTACTCCTGCAACAACACAACCTGCTACATTTATCAATGTGTCAATTTTATTTGTTTTTGATTTTATAAATGCTGCAGCTTGCGAAATACTTTCTTTTCGCTCCATATCAATATAAAAAGGGATTGCACCAATTTGCTCTAAATCTTGAGCATACTTTTCATTTCTATAACCTGCAAAAACAGTATTTCCATTTACAAGCTTTTGTAATAAAGCTTTTCCTATGCCTGATGTAGTTCCGGTAATTACGTACGTCTTTCCCATAAACCACCATTAATCAGACATGTAAGAATTAAACAATGGTAAGTACAATGCCAAAGCAAGAGTTAATACAATACTACCGATTACGACCAACATTATCGGTTCAATCATTTTGGTCATTGTGTCAATGATACCATCCAACTTTTTATCAATAAAGTTTGTAGCTTGCAATAACATATCACCTAAACGACCTGACTGCTCACCTGTTGCAATCATAAACAAAATCATTTTAGGCATAACACGTGTTGAACGTAATGCAATAGACAAGTGTTGACCTTGTTGAACTTTTAATGTTGCAGTTTCTATCTTAGTTTTTAATGTATAGTTAGTCAAAGTAACGTTTGCCAAATACAAACATTCAATAATCGGAACACCTGCATCATAAGCAACCTGCATTACGGCTACAAAGTTTGCAAAGTTGGAATACTGAATTAAATCGCTTAACAAAGGCACTTTTAATACAAATTCATCAATTTTTCTTTTACTTGGTTGCCATCTCATAATAAAAGTAAAGAAACCGGCAATTGAACCTAAAATAATCGGAACAAAGAACCAATATGTTTTCAAGAAAATACCGGCACTCATCAATGTTGCTGTAATCCAAGGCAATTCTTTGCCCATGCCATCAAACATTTCTTTGAATACAGGGAATACGAACATTAACATAACCAATACGATAATAACCGCCAAAACGATTACGAACATCGGGTACATTAATGTACCGATAACTTTACCTCTGATTGCTGCTTCTTTTCCTAACAATTCCAACAAACGTTGTAATGTTTTTTCAAGTTCACCGGAATCTTCACCGGCTTTTACCAAACCAATGTAGATTTGACCAAATTGATCAGGATATTTAGCAATAGTATCTGCAAAAGTTGCACCAGCCATAATCTGACGTCTAAGCTCTTTTGCTACAAGTCTAACTTTAAGCTTAGCAGCATCATTTTCAATAAACATTAAAGATTCGATAATCGGAATACCTGATTGAGCCAAGATTTGCAAAGTTGATGTAAAGTCCATTCTATCTTGCAAGCCAAGTTTTTTTACTTTGCCTGCTTTGACGTCGACTTTTTTTTCGCCATCTTCTTCGCCTTTGGCTTTTTCTTCATAAACTTTAGTCGGAATAAAACCAAGTTTTCTGATACTTTCACGAGCTTCTCTTAAACTCTGTGCATCAACTTTCCCTTTAACAATATCTTTATTATTCTTTAATGCTATATAATTATATATTGCCATTGTTTCTCCTATTCGTTAACAACACCTAATACTCTGACAAATTCGTCAATTGTTGTAAGCCCGTTAAGTATGTGTGACATACATGATTGGTGTAAAGTTTTCATACCATTTTTAACTGCAGCTTCTTCAATTTCCAAATCGTGAGCACCGAGTGCTACTAATTTTTTTATTTCTTTGTTAATTGACATAATTTCATAGACACCAAGTCTGCCTTTATATCCTGTAAAATCACATTTATTACAGCCTTTGGCTCTATAAATCGGTTTCTTCATAAATTCCTGAATTTCATTTTCATCAGCAATAATTTGTCTTGCTTCATCATGAGTTGCAAAGTATTCCTCTTTACATTCGTCACATAATTTTCTAACAAGACGTTGAGCAATAACCCCTGACAAAGTAGAAGATACCAAGTAATCTTTCGCCCCCATTTCAATCAAACGAGTAACTGTTGCGGCTGCGGAGTTTGTGTGGACAGTACTTAATACTAAGTGACCTGTCAATGCGGCAGAAATAGCAATTTCTAATGTCTCGTAGTCACGAATTTCACCAACAAGAATAATATCAGGGTCTTGTCTCAAGATTGCTCTCATACAAGATGCAAATGTAATACCTGCTTTTGCATTGATTTGAGATTGGTTAATACCTTCCAGTTTAATTTCTATCGGGTCCTCAATTGTTGTAATATTTACGTCTTCATCATTCAAACTTTTTAGTACAGAATACAATGTAGTTGTTTTACCGGAACCGGTAGGTCCTGATGTTAAGATAATTCCGTTTGGACAGCTAACCATATTCTTAATTTTAACAATATCTTCCGGCGTACCACCAACAAGATTAATATTTTTATCGGCAGCATTCAAACTTACAGCAGGCGCCAATACACGGATACAAACCTTTTCCTTTCCGGAAACAGGCAAAGTATTGATACGAAAGTCGTAAGAACCGTTTTTATATTTGATTGAGAAAGTACCATCCTGAGGTCGTCTGTGTTCAGCAATATTCATTCTTGACAAAACTTTAAAACGGGCAATTACGGAAGTTTCAACTTTTGGAGGAATATCAAGAACTTTTTGCAACATACCGTCTTTTCTGTATCTAACAATATATCCTGACAGTCTTGGTTCAATGTGAATATCGGAAACTTTGTTATCAATTGCATTTGTAATAATCTGGTTAACAAATTTTGCAACAGAACCGGTTGAGTCTTTTAATTGCTTGTCAACCATATCAGCAAGAGATTCTTCAACTTCGAATTCTTCCGCTTCGCTTTCAATCTCTTTGATAACTTTTTCTGTTTCTTTTTTCTGTTCACTGAAAAAAGTATTCAAACAGTTTTGAAACTCATAATGAGTCATCAATAACTGTTTAGGGTTTTGCCCTGTCATATAAATGATATCTTTTAAGACATCAGGTTTAACCGGAGTAACAACACCTAAAATAAGAGTTTTACCATCAGAAGAAATCGGAATTATTTTATTAGATTTAATAAAATCTTCAGGCAAAATTTTTATAAACTTATCTTGAGATGCAAGCTGCTCAGGCGTAACAAGGTCATAACCTGTTTGAAGGTGCAAAATCTCCTTCAATTGATCTAGAGTAATAAATCCAAGTTTAAATAAAGTTGAACCTATTGGAATCTTTTGACGTTTGCTCTCAGCTAAAGCTTGTAACAACTGTACATCATTAATGTAGCCTTTTTGAATTAACAGTTCTCCAAGTTTAACCTGCTTAGATGTTCCGTCATCAGAACCATCTTTTTGCATTTCTTTTTTTAATGTTGCAATTAAATCAAACAAATCCTGATCAGGGACTTGAATAAATTTAACTTGTTGAGGATAAAAGTCTTTTAACTTGTGGTTTATAACTTCTTTATCTGAGGATGAATTTATTGCAACAAACAAGTAATTATCTTTAACACTAATTGGAACAAATTTATATTGTTCCAATAGTGTACTATTTACCTTGTTCAGTATTTGCATACTGACACTGTTTTTTAACCTGTTTAAAAGTTCATTCATCTTTCAATAATAGTTAGTTTAATTATAATGTATCAGCATTTCCTACAGCATCTTCTGTATCTGTTACGATTTTAGGGGTAATCATAATTACCATTTCGTTTTTCTTCTTTTCAGAAGTAGTAGATCTGAATACTGTTCCAACAATCGGAAGATCTCCTAATACAGGGACTTTAGAGATACCTTTTTGTTCTTCTTCATTAATCATACCGCCGATTACAAGAGTTTCACCATCTTTAATTCTAACATTTTTCAAATCAAGATTTCTGTGAGAAAGTAATGTTGCAGCAGTATATGTACCAATACTATCTCTTGCCGGAATTGTACTTAGAATTGTTGAGTATTCAGGCTTAATATTCAAAGTTACATAACCGTCAGGACTGATAAACGGAGTAATAGACATCTTAATACCAGCATCACTACTGATATTATATGTTCTTGTTACTAATGTACCACCTGTATATGCACTTTGTTCTGAGTCTACAGATTCAACATAGTCTTGTGTAATATCAATTGTTGATTCTTCTCCATTAGTAATCAAAATTCTTGGGTTTGCAACAACTCTACCTTTTGAGTTTTTAACCAAATAGTTGATAGCATAAGACAAAGTCATCGGTCCACTAAATTTTTCTACTTTATATTTTTCTTTAGGAGTATCACCAGATACATCAACTATTGTATAACCGTTTCCTTTAAAGAATGTTGGATATAGAGGGTTAGTACTTGTTGATTCACCATCAAATGTTGCTGAGAACATTTTACTGAACAAATGCCATTCGTTTGTCAATGATTTACTACCATCTTCGTTTAATTCAACAACTGAAACTTCCAAATAAGCTTGAG
>CAKUQA010000094.1 GCA_934675225.1 uncultured Candidatus Melainabacteria bacterium
GGACATGATATAGCAGAAAGCCTTGCTCAATGGTTTGATGAACTTTATTTAGGTAAATATGATGTTATTCCTTTCTTTAAAATCGAAAAGATTGAAAATCAGGAATTATTCCGCTTAAAGGTTTATATAAAAAACAGAAAGACGAATGAAGATGTTTTGATAGATAAACTTTATACTGATGAAGAAGTTTTTGGAGCAAATTCATCTGATATTGCCAGAATTGTTGAAAAACAGTTAAATTACGCAATTCGTTATATGCCGGAGTTGGAAGATTTATTTGAAGATGAAGAAAAATTAGCTTTAGATTTGGATTTAAATCAAGTTTATAAAATAATTACTCAAACAGCTTATTATCTTCAAAAAGCACAAATTGAAGTTGTGTTGCCTAAAGAGTTGACAAATATTGTTATTCCTAGAGCCTCAATAAATGCAAGAGTGAAAAATTCACGTTCGCAAGATTTGGCAGATATTTTTAATAACAATTCATCATCAAAAATTTCTTTGGATGATATATTGGATTTCAAATATGAAATTGCTATTGGAAATGAAAAATTATCTATTGAAGAATTCAATAAACTTATTGAAGGACAAAATGGTTTAATTAAGTATAAAAATAAATATGTTTTAATTGACCAAGAAGATACTAAGAAACTATTTGAGCAATTAGCAAAAGCCAACTTCAAATCTATGTCAAGGATGGAGTTAATTCATGCATCTATGTCTGGTCAATTGGCTCAGTATGATTTTGATTATGATGAAGCTTTTGCGAAAGTTATTCAAGATTTTAATAAGCCGGTAGACGTTACTCCTCCAAAGACTTTAAATGGTGAATTAAGACCATACCAAATGACAGGTTTGAAATGGTTGTGGACAAATATTTCAAAAGGTTTTGGCGCCTGTATGGCTGATGATATGGGATTAGGAAAAACTATTCAGGTTATCAGTTTGATTTTAAAAATGAAAGAAGAAGGTAAATTGGATAAACCTGTTTTGGTTGTCTGTCCTACTACTTTAATGGGTAATTGGATGAAGGAACTTCAGCTTTTTGCCCCATCTTTAGATGCTGTTATTTATCATGGCGCAGAAAGAAAATTGGAATTAAAACATGATGTAATTCTTACAACCTATGCAATTATGAGAATTGATGTAGAAGAATTAAAGAAAAATCAATGGGGAATGATAATTGTTGATGAAGCTCAGAATATCAAAAACCCAGATACGGCACAAACTTTGGCTATTAAGATGCTAAAATCAGATGTAAAGATTGCGATGACCGGTACTCCTGTAGAAAATAGATTAACAGAATTGTGGTCTATATTTGATTTTATAAACCAAGGTTATTTAGGTTCTTTACGTGAATTCCAAAAAAGTTATGCAATTCCGATTGAAAGATTTAAAGAAAATTCTCGTGCCGCAAAATTGAAAATGTCTGTTTCTCCATTTGTATTAAGACGTTTGAAAACTGATAAACATGTAATCACAGACCTTCCTGAAAAAATGGTTATCAATGATTACTGTTATTTGTCAAAACCTCAAGCTGTTCTTTATGAAAAAACTCTAAATGAAATGATGGAAAAAATTTCAGGATTTACCGGTGTAAACAGACGTGGAAATATCTTCAAGCTTATTACAGCGTTGAAACAAATTTGTAATCACCCATATCAGTTCCTAAAAGGTGGAGATATGAGTAGAGAAGCTTCCGGAAAAATGGATAAATGTATTTCAACAATTGAAAGTATTTTGTCTAATGATGAAAAAACTCTTATTTTTACTCAATATAAAGAAATGGGAGATATTTTGTGTAAGATTATTGCGGATGAATGTAATACAAATCCGTTATTCTTCCACGGTTCATTGACGGTTCCTCAAAGAGAAGATTTGATTACAAGGTTCCAAACAGAGGATGATGCAAAGATTATGGTGCTATCATTAAAGGCTGGTGGTACTGGTTTAAACTTGACAAGTGCAACAAATGTTATTCACTATGACTTGTGGTGGAATCCTGCAGTTGAAGATCAGGCAACAGACAGAACTTATCGTATCGGACAAAATAAAAACGTAATGGTTCATAGAATGATTACACTTGGTACTTTTGAAGAAAAAATTGACGAGATGTTGAAAGCCAAAAAAGAACTTGCTGATTTGGCGGTTTACGAAGGCGAAAAGATTATTACAGAGCTTTCAGACGAAGAAATCTACGAAATCTTTACATTATCAGCATAGTTTTTTTTATTTAGATTGATTGCAAACTATTACTGCTACTTGAAAAATTTTTTATTTAAGTTATAATATATAGAGTAATACTAAAATCAAGACCATAAAGGTGGTGAAAACATAAATGGCAGAAGTAAAAGTTGGCGAAAACGAATCAATTGAAAGCGCATTACGTCGTTTCAAGAAAAAAATTCAAAAAGCTGGTATCCTTTCAGAAGTAAAAAAACGTGAAAGATATGAAAAACCAAGCGTAAAAAGAAAACGTAAATCTGAAGCAGCTAGAAAAAGAAAAGTGTAATCGGATTTAAAATATATTTGAAAAGAGGTTAGTTTTAGTAAACTAATCTCTTTTTTATTTGCTTGAAAAACTCTTAAAAATATTGTATAATGTGAAAGTAATATTTTAAAAAGAGAGGAAGTTTATGAAAAGGTTTGAATTAAATGCCATAATTGGCGCGCTCATCGGGGGGAGGGCAATCGCCGCATAACCTCTCATAATCATGGTTTTAACCTATTTGAAGTATTAAAAAGCTCGTCTTTTTATGGTGGAGTTTTAGGTAGATTCTTCGCTATCGCTCAGAATGACCTTAGGTGTCACTCTGAACTTGATTCAGAGTCTATCAATGTTGATTTGAGCCCCTCATCCGTCTTACAGACACCCTCTCCCCGCTGGGGCGAGGGGAAAAGTGTAGCTTTTACATTGGCAGAGATATTAATCACTCTTGGTATCATCGGTGTAGTTGCGGCGATGACTATGCCGGCATTAATCCAAAATCATAATAAAAAAGTTCTTGAGACTGATTTGAAGAAATCATATTCTGTAATTTCACAAGCTGTTCAAATGTATATTGAAGATAATCAAGAAATTCCGTCTCATCAAAGTATTTATTTTATTACTGAAGCTAATAATGCTTTTGTTTCTGAATTTTCTAAATATTTTAAAGTTGTTAAATACTGTTCAAATCAGTGGGTTGGTTCATCTAAAGCTTGTATTGCAGGGGACTCTTTTAGTGTTTGGTTTAATAATACATATAAAACTTATAGTAAGTAGAAATTCAACTTCGGAAAATATTTTGGTTAGTGTTGATATTAATGGCAAAAAAGCTCCAAATGCATTGGGACATGATTTATTTTTATTTGCAATTGATCATGAAACCGGCAAAGTACGTCCGTATGGAGGTGAAACATTATCTAATAGAGAAGATACTAAGTTATGTGATAAAAATGCTACATCAGAACTTAATGGACTTAGTTGTACTTCTGTTGCGTTTGAGAATATGGATGAATATTTTCGAAAATTACCTTGAATTTAATATAAAAAAGGACTCTTATTAAAGAGTCCTTTTTTTATGTTTTTTAGTGTTTTGTTTCAATAAAATTTGTGTTTGGAATATATGTGCTTTCGCCATTTATTTCAATTTTATTAATTATTTTAGCACGTTTTTTGCGGAAAAGCATATCTACAAAAGCTTCCAGTCTTGTAATAAATCCGGCTTCTCCGGTTTGTTCATCAATTGTTAGATTTAATAATGGTTTGTTAAATCTTTTTGCTTTTCTTGTAATTCTTTCAATCATTAACGAATCAGGACCGCAACCAAAAGCCGTAACAGTAATCATTCCGTCAATTTTGTTGTCTTTCATAAAATGTCCTGCAGCGCCGGTCATTTCTCGCTCATTTGCCCAATACATGTCTTGACCGAGTGCTTTTATACCATCATCCATTTGCTCTTTTGACAATTGTAATGATGAATATACTTTAACATCCATTTTTTCCAGTTTGTCAAAAATTTTCATGGAAGCTCGTTCATCAAAGATATTATAACCATGAGCTATTAATGCAATTGAAATAGGATATTCTTTGGTTTGGTTTTCAATAAATACTTTGCCTTGTAATGCATAGTTCATGGCTTTTTGATAGCTCATTCCGGATTTCGACATTATATGGAAATTGTTATATGTTCTCCAACCTGCTTTTGAGGCTTTTTTAATTTTATTAATATCTGTAATTCCGAATGGAGCAACCATTTCGCCTAAGAAATCATACAAACCTTGATTTTTTTCAGACTTGTCAAGAGTTGCTTCAACCATTGTAAAATCTCTTTTTACAACGTTTCTTACTAAATCCGGTAATCCTCTGATTTTAGAGCAATTATAAATTTTTGGAGCAATTGATTGTATAGAAGGAACTAAAATTTTATCAATTCCTTTGTCCAATAGGTTTAAAACATGTCCGATATATATTTTTATAGGTAGACAAGTTTCTGTTACAACAAGAGAAGAACCACTTGACATAGTTTGTTTTGTTGTAATATCTGATAAAACTATTTTTATCCCTAAATCTGTAAAAAATCCGTAATAGAACGGATAATCATTATAGAAAGACATCCCTCTTGGTATGCCTATTGTCATATTGTTATTTTGAACGTTATTTTCCACAGTAAATCCCCTTTACTACTCTTATAATACTTCAAAATAAAATTTTTTGCTATGAAATTATTAAAATGTTACAATCAATTTCTTGATGACAAAATGATAGTTTTGATATATTATATTCTCAAGGAGTTCGTATGCCGCATTTTTTTATAAACTCAAGCGATGTAAATAACGATAAAATTCTTATTTATGATAAAGATACTTTAAATCACCTTGTAAAGTCTTTGAGAATTCGAAAAGGTGAAAAATTATTACTAATTGATGAAAATCAAATACAGTATGAGACTGTAGTTCAAGATGTTTCTAATAAAGAAATTTCGGTTAATGTTCAAAAAAGTTATAAGTCTCAAAGAAGTCTTTTATTTAAGTTATATTTGGCGCAAACTCCTTTAAGAAGTGATGCTCAGAATTTAGTTATCGAAAAAGCAACAGAGCTTGGAGTGGACGGAGTGTATCCTATTTATACGGATAACTGTGCACTTGCTTCTTCTGTAATAGAAAAGAAAATTCCAAAATGGCAAAAAATTATGTACGAAGCTTCAAAACAATGTGAACGCGCCTACATTCCAACTTGTTATGATTTGGTAAAATTGGATAATATTTTAAAATTAAAAGACAATGGTTATAAAGTAATAGCTTTTTGTGAAAGATTGGCAAATTTGACTTTGCATGAATTTTGCAAAAAATATCCGATTAAAGAAAATGATAAATTAATAGTTATAATTGGGCCTGAGGGCGGTTTTTCTCAGCGTGAATTTGATTTCTTTAAAGAAAATGAAATTCCAATGTTGACGTTGGGAGAACTGATTTTAAAAGCTGATACAGCGGTTACGGTAGCGTTAGGAAATATAATTTATGAATTCAATAATTATAGACAAAATTAAATCAGATGCAATTTTATCAAAAATATTAAATAACTTTGATAATGAAATATACTTGGTTGGTGGTACAGTTCGTGATTATTATATGGGACTGGAAAGTACCGATAGAGATATTGTTGTTATGGATGAAGATGCAAGAAGCTTTTCTTTAAAGCTTGCAGAATTGTTGAATGCAACATTTGTTCCGCTGGATGAGGAAAATAAAATTTATCGTTTAGTATTGCAAGATAAAGTTAATTATATTGATGTTACAAATCCTGTAGGTGATTCAATAGAAAAAGATTTAATGCGCAGGGATTTAACGATAA
>CAKUQA010000095.1 GCA_934675225.1 uncultured Candidatus Melainabacteria bacterium
AAGGTCGAATCACGAGTTCGATTCTCGTTGGAGTCATAAGCTACAAACCTAGCAAATACGCGGTTTGTAGCTTTTTTCATTTTTGTAGAAAAAACTTCGCCAACAAACTTCGCCAACAAAATTTATTTTTCGTTCCCTGACTTAAAAATAATATCCTCGAATGAGTCCAAAGATTTCTGCTTTCTGTCCATATGAATATGTGCATATTTTTGAAGAAACGTAGCCGGAGTGTTACCCATGATCTCAGATAAGATCTTATCTGACTCTCCACGTTCATAGTTGGTTGTGGCAAAAGTATGACGGCATTCGTATAAAGTAATTACAGGAAGTTTTTCTTTATGATTCATATTGTAACGATTTTCAGTTCTGGTAAACATCCGATACAGATGATCAGGACGGACAGGAGTACCAATCTCTGTGTTAAAAAGAAAATCGTTATCAAACAAATCTGGATATTTAAGCCTCATTTCTTTTTTCCATAGTAACTTTTTCTTTACAATTTGGTTTAGGGTAGAGGGAAGATAAACAGCTCTAAAAGAATTTGTTCCCTTCATATTGTCTTCCAGAACTCCATATTTGTTCAAAGTTCGGTGCATATAGAAACATTGGCGGTCAGGATCATAATCGGATTCTGAAAGTCCGCATGTCTCGCTAGGACGAGGTCCAAGAAGAATCTGACAGCAGAACATGGCATAATAATGGCTTTCTTTTGCTTCTCTGGAAGTTAGAAAGACAGAGATCTGTTCATCAGACCACGTCGGTTTGGCAATATATGGCACCTTATTTCGCTTTATTCCGATCATTGGATTATCTTTACCATCAATCAGTTTCAATGGATATATGGCGAAATTAAACACATCACAGAGGATGTTGATATTTTTATTTACTGTTTCGGCTCCGTACTTGCGTTTCTTTGGATTGTTGCCGTCTTCCAAACTCTTTTTAAAATTCAAAATATGTTGAGGTTCGATTTCAGAGATTGGTACATCTTCAAATACAGGGAAGATATAGCGGTCTAAATATCCGCGGTAAGTTCTGTAAGTCTGATCAGCGTAAGTCTTTTTGTTTGCAGCTAACCATTCGTCTGCAACTTTACCAAAAAGTTCTTTTGATTGTTGTTTCACTTTTTGCTCTCTAACTTCCTTTTTAATTTGAAGGGTAAGTTTAGCATCATCTTGTTTAGCAATTTTTTTGTTAGAACGACGGGGACCAGTTACTTGATGCTTTAGAAGTGGATGCCATTGAACGGCACAATAAGTTTTTTTAGTTTTTCCTGTTTTTTTACTTGTGTAGGTTTTCATAACAACAGACATATGTATCATCCTTTCTAAAAAAAGGGTACAAAAAATACACCCTAATCAATTTGTAAAATTGGTGGGTGTATGATATAATTCTGGTGTCGAGTCAGAAGCATATCACACACCACGTTGTTGATAGGTTTCTAAATTCCGTCTGGTTGTCAGCCAGGCGGTTTTTTATTTTGACCATTCTGCCGATATCGGGAAAATGGTATTTAGCAAGTTGTTTTGTCAGACTCTGACAAAAGTATTTTGTATAAAAATCTGTGCATAAATTGACAGATGCAACATAAACTATTATAATAATCGTAAGTTAATCGAAGTGCATAGCACAAAACGATTAACATTGATTTGAATAAAAAGGACATACAATATTAAATGTCCTAGACGACTTAATGAGTAATTAAACCAAAAAGGAAAAAGATTAGTGATGTTTCTGGTGCTTTACCAGAAAAGGTTTGCTAATCTTTTTCTGCATTTTCTAAGAAATCCAGAATCATAACACACCGTTTAAAATTCGTTGATTTCATTATTTCGTCCTTTGTATCAGTCGTATCTAATTCAAATAAGCATTGGCAAAGAAGTCTTAAGTCAGCAGAAGATAATACAGCATGATTTTTTAAAACGATGCCAGATTTTTTGTTAATATTTTCTTCTTTGTCCATTTCTGCCAGAATATCCTTCGTTGCAGATAGTTCAGGTACTTTTTTCAGAGTTTTAGAAATATTCCTACTATAAATTTTATCTATAGAGTTATGATTTTCTATATATTTACGAAGATGAGACCCTTCTGCTGGAGTAATCTCACTCTTAGAAAAATATTTATATACCGGTAAAAGTCTGGTGGTTGGAATTGATTTAAATCTTGATATACACATTTCTGTCGGATCAAAATTCTTGTTGTCATAAAGAATATCTTCAAAAATCTGATCATCACTGAAAATTCCATATCCAACAGAATTTAAAACAGATTCCTTATAACCGATAGCAACTGCAAGAGGCTTGCTGGATAAATCAAGTTGATCTAAATCATCAATTCCGACAATAATAGATTCAGCTTCAGGAGAAGAAGCACTTTCATCTACAATTTTTTTAACAATTTTCTTGGTTTCACGAATTTTTTTAGGAGAAATACCAGGGGTAATTTCATTTAAAATCTTGAATACTTCAAGAAAATTATCAGTCGCTATTTCTGTAATCGGAATATCATCACCGTTCTTTGTTGTGATAACGCGATTGATTTCATTTAGATTTTCTTGATTTTGCTTATAACTAATAAAAATAAAATGTTCTTCAATATTTTCCAACTCATCAGATGTTAAACATGATAAGAAGTCAGTAATGATTGACTGAATATCTTCATCAGTAAAAGAATACCCCATGAAAATAATTGGTGATTCAGAAAATAGAATTAAAAGTTTTGCAATAAATAATTTTCTGGATTCATTAAATTCAGCATAATCTTTTTCTGTGATCATAATAGTATTAGCATCGTTTGCAGAGCCGTGAATTTTATAGATTTCTGCAATGTTATAACTATCCTTAGAAAATAATTCATGCTGTCTTGTAAAAACAGTGTAATCACCTGGGAAAATATAGTTTTCTAAAAATAAATCATAGTTTGTTGTAATAACAGCAGAAATTTTGTTTTTCAGTTTTTTAAATTCTTCCAATTCTTTTAATAATTTTGGATTACGATTAAGTTTCATTTTCTTAAAATAGTTAGCAAGAAACATTTTATATGGAGATATTCCACGTTTTACCCAGCTAGGGTTTCGACTATTTCCAACTTTCAATTTTATTTTGCGGTCGTAAAATGCGTTATTATATTCTCTTTCAATTACGGTTCCAAGAGCTGTATTTATTTCAAAGTCGGAGAGACCTTGACGTTTAAAGGTATCAACATATTTTTGAAATTGAAAGTCATCTTTACAGAACTGTGAAAAGGATAATTTAAGCAATTCATTCCAGTTAGGATATTTCCAAAGATATCTTTTGGAAATACCAGAGCCAATAAATAATACTGGCATTTTATTACTATGAGAAATTTTATGTAAAATTGTATCCATGCATTATTCTCCTATGTGAAAAGTGTTATAAAGTAACTTTGTCAGACTCTGACAAAATAAATCTATTTCAATCTCAATCGAATCAATTCCTCACTATACCCAAGTGCCAGTGCGATCTGATTCGTCGTAAATTCCTGAAATTCAAGGAAAACTTCATCATCGATCAGAAGCTCCGCCGCAAATTTGTTTGCTTCAATCTCCATCTTACTAATCAAGAGACCAGTACATTTCCTTAAAAATGGCGTATTAGCATCAGGATGCATGATCGCATGACCTAATTCATGGGCGCATGTAAATAGCTGGTCATGTTCGGAAAGATCGTGATTGATGTGGATCTGCTTCATGCGCAGCTGCTTATTATAGTATCCGCTTATACTTCCCAATGGTTCAAATATAACCTTTATTCCTAAATGCTGAGCAATGTCAAAAGGATTATTCGTGCCATATTTTTTCTTTAATGATCGTGTTTTTTTACGAATATCCAATGAATCACTTCCTTTTATTTTTTATCTCTGTATTTCTTTGGTGTGAACTTTTGCTTAGCATTGATTTTTGCGATTGTGATACTGTTCTGGAGACTTGCTTTTAATAATTCTCTTGTCTGGTCATCAAGCGGTTCTCCAGAGAACATCAATCCATCCTGATCAGATTCTAACTGATCGAGTGTCTGCTCTAGTCGTTTGGCAATGTCTCTTTCATCTTTTTTATTAAGTTCTATAGTTTTACTGGATTTTTGCTCTACTAAGTCTGATTTTTCTATACCAAAATAATTAGCCATCATTTCTATCTTATCAATTCTAGGATATGTTCGTGCATGCATCCAATCAGATACAGTTGACATTTTAAAACCTAGAGTATTGCACATTTCTGTTTGAGTAATATCATTTTCTTTTAAATAATATTTTATATTTTTAGCCATGACTTCTTTGTTACCTAAATCGCTCACTATCCAGCCTCCTTTCATATTTGAATATGCATATATTATAATGGAGAAACCGAAAAAAATCAATATAAACCGAAAAAAATTCGGGAAAACCGTTGACACTTCGGTTTAACCGTGGTAGTATGTAAGGGAATTAAGGAGGTGAGCAAAGTGAAAATGGAAACTAGATTTCCTGAAAATATGAAAGCTACATTAAAAAGTATTCGTGAAATGCGAGGATATAAGCAAGAAGAAGCGGCTAAGATGATAGGAATAGCAACAGATACGCTGAGAAATTACGAGCAAGGAAAATCATATCCTGATATTCCGGTACTTCGAAAAATAGAAGAGACGTATAATGTGCGGTATTCACAAATTATTTTTTTACCGCTAGACTTCGGTTTAACCGAAACGAATATAACAGGGAGGTGAGGAAGATGCAGGAAGAAGAAATAAGAAATCGAGGTATCCGATGCGCGTTGAGACATATGCATTCTTTAAGAGTGCAGTCATTAGATGAAAGAACTGCAAATTTTGCAGAAGCATGCAGCTATTGTGAAGAAATGCCAGATTGTAAAGGAAACTGGTTGGAAAGTACCGATATGATAAGTAAGGAATCACGATTTGAAGAAAATAAATTCAAAAGCACCGAATAAATCCGGTGCAATAAAAGTTAAAAAGAAGTTTGAGCTGAACGAAAAAGCGCACAGTCTCTCTTATCATATGGACATTCAGAAAATTTAGGACAAGTAAAATCAACTTTTTTGAAATGTCTGGTTAACGTTCCGGTCATAGGAACTTCTTGATACAAAACTGAAATTTCCATTTCAGAATTTGTATGAGGACAAAGATTTTTAAAACGTTTTGTTTTCATTGTGAATTGTTTCCTTTCATTAAACTCGGGAAGTGCGATTCCCTGTAAATTAATTATATGAAGAAAGTTAAAAATTGACAAGTCAACGAAATGACAGAGAGGTGAGGAAGATAAGTAACAAGAAAACGATTTGCCCAAATTGCAATCATGAAAATAAGAAAGAAGCAAATTTCTGCGTAAATTGTGGTCAGAAATTAAGAGAGAGTTGTAAATGCTGGGTAACAAAACAGGACAACTATTCCTGTGGAGAGAAGAGTTGTCCTGGATATAAGCTTTTAACCAAATTAACAGAAAAAGATATTCATTGCATGGCAAGAATTATTCAGAGTTCTGTATTTGCAGAAGGTTGGATTTTTTGCGGATGCCAATATTGTAAATATTGGAAAGATGGATGTGAAAAAACTTTTGAAGACGAAAATGGGAGACTACATTACGATGCGATCATGAAAAAACTCCAGCAGATTACTGGGTTAGATATGAGTTTAAATGCCAGCAATCTGAAGGAGAAATTTCAACGTGATTTTACCAAGCAGTAGTTGCGTATTTTTGTGAATAAATAGGACATTGATCTGTTGGACATAGGTTATTGTTTGGACAATTGAAATTTACAATTTTTCCTTGAAT
>CAKUQA010000096.1 GCA_934675225.1 uncultured Candidatus Melainabacteria bacterium
AGACATAGATACAACACTAATTATAGCAAATCCGACCGATGAAAGTGAACATCTTGCAAAACGTATTGAAGAATTTAGCGCAAAATATGCAGCCGGCAATCAACTTGGAGTAGTTATAAACAAAGCAGATGGGTCTGACTTAAATGCTCTTTATGAATTTTTGAAACGTTATGATTTGGATGTTCTTGGTGTAATTCCTCTTGATGAAGAACTTAAAAGTCATTCGATGGACAGAGAATCCTCTATTGTGCAAGATGCTATAAAACAGTTTTATTTCAGATTAAATTTACCTCAAGTAAGGGAGTAAAATGGCAATAATTTTAGATGGGAAAAAATTAAGAGACAAAATATTTGAAAGTTTGAAGGCAAAATTAGATGCGATGTCTGAAAAACCAACTCTTGTTGTAATTTTAGTTGGAAACAACCCTGCAAGTCAAATATACGTGCGTAATAAGAAAAAAACTGCTGAAAAATTAGGTATTAATTCCATTTCCGTTGAATATCCAGAAAATGTTTCAGAACAAGAAATTTCAGATAAAATAAAAGAGATGAATTCTGATAAAAATGTTACTGCTATTTTAGTTCAATTGCCTTTACCGGCTCATATAAATAAAAATAAAATAATAGATTTAATTTTACCTCAAAAAGATGTTGATGGTTTGACTCCATATAACTTAGGAAAATTGTTTTCTGGTGAAAATCCTTATGTATATCCTTGCACGCCTAAAGGAATTTTGTTATTGCTTGATGAATATGGTATTGAATTAGAAGGTAAAAATGTAGTAGTTGTCGGGCGTTCTAATTTAGTCGGCAAACCCGTTGCACAAATGCTTTTAAAGCGGAATGCAACTGTTACAATGTGTCATAGCCACACAAAAAATCTTTCCGAAATAACAAAAACTGCTGATATAGTTGTGTCAGCAGTGGGTAAAAAAGTTATAGGGGAAAAAATGTTAAAATCAAATTGTGTAGTTGTAGATGTGGGAATTTTTAGAGATGAGAACGGAAAAATCAGCGGGGATGTTGATTTTGAAAATGTTTCTAAAGTTGCCGCTTATGTTTCTCCGGTTCCGGGCGGTGTAGGCCCGATGACAATTGCATCTTTGATGCTCAATACTGTGGAATTGGCTGAGAAATAGATTTCTACCGACACTGCCAAACGGCTCTCATTAATTTTCAATATGATGCGATTACTACGTCGAGCTTTGTTATCTTCGTAATGACAAATTATAATTATTAAATCGAAACTGTCATTGTGAAGCGGAAGGCACAGTGGAGCTGTAGCAATCTCATTATATTCAATTGCCGTTATTATTAGCCACCGATTAAGTTCAATGTGCAAGAAGATTTAATATTGCTGTTTACAAGGTTCTTCAAGCTGGAAATTTCGTTTTCCATTAAACTAATCTGTGAATCCAACGAGTCCTGCCGAGTTTCAAGATACGATTCTTCCTGCTGTAACTGGATGTAAGTAGGATCATCATCAGTATCAATTTCTGCATCCTGCAACTCTTGAGCTCTATATCCCATTTGTTTAGTAATGTAGTTTGCTCTACTCATTACAAGTGTTTGCTCAAATTGCAATTGGCTTTTTTGTAATGTAAATAAGTTTTTTTGTGCATCTAATGCTAAAAAAGTCATCTCATCTCTCCTTATATTCTTTTTTTATATCTCTGGCTTATATAAAGTATTTTGAAAACCTTCGATTTCACAACTTGTCTTTTTCGTTACAAAAGTTAACAACCTGATTATATTCAATCAGAAATAGTCATTCTGATGGTTTTGCCCGAAAGAATCCAGCTGATTAATTGTTTAATATTGGCTGGGTAGGTACTACCACCCTACAAAACTTTAGTGAAAAGTGAGAAGTAAAACGTGAAAAGACCTTATAAGATAAGTTCCTTTCTTTCATATCTTCAACACTTCTAATCCTCCCCTCACCCTACTTAATTTTAATCTAATTATTGTTAATTTACCCTCTCTTACTCTCGCCCCGACGGGGAGAGAGAGTAGGCGTTTGAGCAACTCGAATTACGCATACGAGAGAGGGGGATCTTGATTCAGGGTTATCAATACTGATTTTGACCCCTCACCCTACCCTCTCCCACAAAGGGCGAGGGGAAAGTTCATCATGTTTCAGCTTTATTTCGACATGCCCCTCTCTTGAATTTGACAACATAAATGCCATGATAGCGGAATGAACAATAACTTGTTAGTGAAATAAACAACAAAAACAGTCATTGTGAGCGAATGCGAAACAATCCAGCTGATTAATTATATATGAGTATTGTTAGTTTACCCTCTCTAACTCTCCCTAACCGAGGGAGAGAATATAAGTGATAGCCTCTGAATCAAGTTCAGAGTGACAAATATCGTCATTCTAAGAAAAGTGCAAAATCTTATTAAAACCTTTCGGACAATGGACGAGAAATATCACTTGCCACCTAATAAGAAAAGAACGACATTTCTGCCGTTCTTTTCTTGAATATTGTTTTTGCGATATTCGCAATACGATTAACGTTTTGAGAATTGGAAACGTTTTCTTGCACGTTTACGACCGTATTTTTTACGTTCTTTAACACGTGGGTCACGAGTTAACAATCCTTCTAAACGTAATACGTTTTTGTATTCTTCATTAGCTTTAACTAAAGCTCTTGAAATACCATGTCTGATAGCGCCACATTGAGCAACAATTCCGCCACCTACAGCTTTTACTCTTACATCGTATTTTTCTTGATTATCAGTTAAAACCAAAGGTCTGTATACTAACATTTCAATAGCAGGTCTGTTTCCGATATAGCTTTTCAATGTTTTACCGTTAACAAAAATTCTGCCTTTACCTTTTACAAGTTTAACAACTGCAATAGAGGTTTTTCTGCGGCCTGTAGCCATAATTTCTTTATCTGCCATTATTTAGCCTCCTTTTCCAACACGATAGGTTTTTGAGCTGCGTGTGGGTGTTCAGGTCCGTTGTATACTTTCAATTTAGTAAATTGAGTATCACCCAATGTATTGTGTTGAAGCATACCTTTAACAGCTTTTTCAATTAAAAGTCTTGCATCTTTTTCACGTAATTCTTTTACGCTAGCTGATTTTAATCCACCAGGAAAACCTGTGTGATGGTAGTAAATTTTATCAGTTTCTTTTTTACCTGAAACCAAAACTTTGTCAGCATTGATTACAATTACGAAATCACCTGTATCAACGTTTGGTGTATATTCAGGTTTATTTTTTCCTCTTAAAATATTAGCTACTCTGGTAGCCAATCTGCCAAGAATTTCTCCTTCAGCATCAATTAGATACCATTTTCTTTCAACTTCTAGAGGTTTTGCTGAATATGTTTTCATGCTTGTCTCCATTTTTTATTTTGTACTCAATAATGAGTATTAGTATTCTACTTTCATTAATGTCAATCCATAAGGACTGACTGTTTGTCCGGCTTTACTCCTGTCACAAGCATTCAAAACTTGCTCCATGTGCTCCGCCGGCAAATTATGTCCTTCTATTTCCAGAAGGGTACCGACAATCGTTCTTACCATATTATATAAAAATCTATTCCCTACAATATCAATAATTACTCTATCACCGTCTTTTTGACAAACGGCTTTTTCTATAAAACAAATCTTGCTTGGGTTTAGCGTTCCGGAACTTTTAAAACTTGTGAAATCATGCTCACCCTTAATATAATTTAAGGCTTTTTGCATTCTTTCAATATTGATTGGATACTTAATTCGCATCAAATCCCCGTCAAACGCATTTTTACATTTTCTGTTAACAAAAACAAACCTGTAATATCTACGTTTGGCAGATTTCTGTGCGTGAAATCTTTCATCAACTTCGTTTAAACCACTGACCGAAATATCCGGAGGCAGAACTTCATTTAATTGATAGACAAACTTTGAAGCAACAATAGATTTGTCTGAGTCAAAATGAACAACCTGCCCTTCGGAATTTACACCTTTGTCAGTTCTTCCGGAAAAGACTGTTTTAAGTTGTCGGTTTATATTTTCGGTATCACCGAATATCAATGTACTGATTGCTTTTTCAAGTTCTCCTTGTATTGTTGGAGTTTGAATTTCCATACCTTTTTCAAATTGGATTTGACTTCCGGCATAATTCTTACCAATATACTGAACTTGAAGTGCGTAACGCATTAGCTTATACCAATTGGATTAAAGCCATTTCTGAAGCGTCGCCGCGTCTAGGTGGTAATCTGAATATTCTAGTATATCCGCCTTTACGGTCTGAATATTTTTTACCAATAATTACGAAAAGTTTTCTTAAAACTGTTTCGTCTGCAAGTTTTTTGTCTGCTTGAGGAGCATCAAAAACTTCGCCAGATGCTAAATCCATGAATTTGCCAGTTTCTTTGTCAAAAATGAATTTAGCTGCTTGACGGCGAGCGTGAAGATCGCCTCTTTTTGCAAGGGTGATAATTTCTTCAGCGTATGGTTGTAAAGCTTTTGCTCTAGCCATAGTTGTTTTGATTTCACCATGAACAAAAAGTTCGGTAGCTAAAGAGCGCAATAGAGCATCTCTTTGATCTTTTGCCTTTCCGAGCGTATTTTTTTTAGTTTGGTGTCTCATTTTTTTGTCCTTTATATTTTATTATTGTTAAATTACTGAGTTATTACTCTATTATTTATAGAGCTTCTTCTTCGATTTCAGGGTTTGGAGCTAAGTCTAAACCGAAATGATGAAGTCTTTCGATAACTTCGTCAGAAGATTTCTTTCCGAAGTTTTTAATGTTTAATAAATCATGTTCTGATTTTTTCAACAATTCAGCCATTGAATTGATGCTTGCACGTTTCAAGCAATTGTATGCTCTAACTGATAGTTCCAATTCTTCAATAGTCATTGTTGGAGCGTTAGAATCTTCTTCTTTTTCTTCTTCAATAGCCATTGAAGGTGTAACTACAGGTTGGCCAGTAATTGCTGCAATTTGCATAAAGTGGTCAATCAATAAGTTAGCTGCTTGGCTCAATGCATTTGTTACATCAATAGAACCGTTAGACCAAATTTCAAGAGTCAATTTATCGAAGTCAATAGAATCACCAACACGAGTGCTTTCTACATTGTAGCTTACACGTTTAATTGGCATAAATGTTGCATCGATAGGAAGAACGTCAATAGAAACGCCTTTTGAATCTCTTGGAACATCATGAGCAACGTATCCTTTGCCTGTTTCAACCATAACGTCAGCATGGAAGCTACCGCCATCAGCAACAGTACAAATTAACCAGTCTGGGTTAACAACTTTAACACCAGCAGGTAGCTGAATATCACTTGCGAGTACTGCACCCGGACGATCAACATCTATTCTCAAATGTTGAGGTTCTTTGGAATCAGTTTTTACAACCAATCCTTTAAGGTTAAGCATTACATCGATAACATCTTCCAATACACCAGGAATAGCAGTATATTCGTGAGTAATACCTTCAATTCTAGCAGAAGTAACAGCAGTTCCTTCAAGGCTTGATAAAAGTACTCGTCTTAAAGAATTACCGATTGTTGTACCAAAACCTTTTTCTAACGGTTCGATTACGAATTTACCGTATTGTGAGCCGTCAGAACTTGTTGTTGTATTAACACATTTAATTTTTAATTCCATCTTATTTAATCTCCTAGTTTTTCGATTAACTATTTGCTTTTTGACAGTTTTACTGTCTTGCTTGTTTCGCTTTTAAAACGGTTTAGACTTTCAATCTGATTTTGAAAACCGGTTTTAGTCATTACCGTTAGCTAAACTAGCGCTATTTAGAAT
>CAKUQA010000097.1 GCA_934675225.1 uncultured Candidatus Melainabacteria bacterium
ATATAATATTTCTTATCCATAGGAATTTTCTTTCCCCTCTCCTAAATTAGGAGAGGGCTAGGGTGAGGTCTTGCATTAATTGCAAATTACGGTCTCAAAACAGATAGAACAAATTTATCATTAAAATATTTATTTGCACAATCCATAATATCTTGTGGAGTTACAACTTTAATCTTTTCAACAGCCCTTGCATGGAAATCAAATCCAAAACCCATTATTCCGTAATGAGCAAGCCAATTAGCTTGTTGAGAATTTGTTTCACTAATAAAAGCCCATTTTCCAAATATATTATTTTTTGCATTTTCAAGTTCTTCCTCTGAAACAAGAACTGTCTTTATTTTTTCTATTTCTTCTTCAAAACCTTTCAAAGACGTTTCTATATTCTTAGGCTCTGTTGCAATATAAATTGAAAAATTTGCAGACAATCTTGCTACATCATAAGCACTTCTAACAACGTAAGCTAGACCTTTTTTATCTCTCAATTCCAAAAATAATCTTGATGACAAACCACTTGCACCTAAAATTATATTCAACAAAGCTATTGCCGGATAATCATTACTGTCGGCAGAACCAACAAGCCATCCTTTTAAAATATGCGCTTGATTTAAATCTGCCTGAATAATTTCATCATTTTTATGTTCAATCAATTCCGGTTTCTTCAAAATCGGCAATTCTTCAATTGACTCAGGAATATCTCCAAATTGTTCATCCAAAATCTTGCTAACTTTTTCAAAATCGATATCACCAACAAATGCAGCTACTTTTTTACTATTTCCAAAAATTTCTTTATATGCATTTATAACATCCTCTTTAGAAATATTTTTCAAGTTTTCTAAAATAACAGTGTTAGTAAAACCATAATTATGACCGGCATAAATGTTTTTATAATAACTGTCAATAATCTTTGCACGCGGAGAATCTAATTCTGCAATAATTTCTCCTTCTAATTTTGTGCGTTCTTTTTCAAATTCTTCAAACGTTGTATTTTTTACAATATCTTCAAAAATATCTATTGCATGTTCAAAATCCTCATTTAAGCAAACAAACTTAAATTTTACATAATCTAATTTTAATTCTGCAGAAAATTCAATTGCATATTTATCTAATTCTTCAGAAAGTTGTTGAGCACTTCGATTTTTAGTACCTTGCATAAATAATCTCACCATAAGCGAATAAACTCCTGCTTGCGATGAAGGATTATTCAAAGAAAAATTCAAGTAAAAAGCCGAGCGCGGAGTATTTGAATTTCTTTTATATGCTAATTCTATATTATTTCTTAATTTCGTAATTTTTGTACTCATCAATCTCTCTCCTATAATTGTCATTATTCTAGCATAATTAGCAATAAAATACAAATTATGGTATTTTATGATAGAATTAACTGTGGAGAAAAAACATGACACAAGGATTATTTATTACTTTTGAAGGCCCTGACGGTTGTGGTAAAACAACCCAAATGAATTTATTGGCAAACTATCTTGAACAAAAAGGGAAAACTGTTGTTTTAACCCGTGAGCCAGGAGGTAAGGGGCTCGGAGAAAAAGTTCGAGAAATTCTTTTAAACTACAATGGAGAAGTTTCTGACAGGTGTGAATCTTTTTTATTCTTAGCAGACAGAGCTCAAAACATTGATGTTATAGTTAATCCTGCGATAAAAAAGGGTGGAATAGTTCTTTGTGACAGACATATTGATTCTACAGTGGCATACCAAGGTTATGGCAGGGGACTAGATATTAATAGGATTAATATGCTTAACAACCTTGCAACAAATGGCAAAAAACCAGATTTAACTTTAGTTTTTGATATTGACGTTGAAACATCTATGCAACGAGTTGGGAAAGAAAAAGATAGAATGGAAAGTGCCGGAATAGATTTCCACAACAGAGTTAGAAACGGATATTTAGAATTAGCGAAACTAGAACCTCAAAGAATTAAAGTTCTTGATGCAACAAAATCTATAGAAGAAATACACCAAAATGTAATTAATATTTTGGCTGAAATTATTTAACCATAAGCATATAATTATCACACTCAATATTACATTTATCTTATAATTTTACACCAACAGGAACATAAATCGTAGTTATCTGTTCTCATAACTATTTTTGCAACAATACTAAAAAAATTTTTCAACATAACTAGCAAAAAATATTTTCACAGGATTTTACTATAATAGCAAGTAAAAGTTGTGAGGCATTCTATGGCTGAAATTAACCCAAATATGGCATACTACCCATCAAACCCTTCTGCATCAAGAAAAAGAAAAATTGGTGCAACTATCGCGGGAGGTTTAATTGGAATGAATGCCTATTATCTTCCGGTCAAAAAAGATATTTTTGTCCAAAAAGCTTTTGATGTCACAAGAGAAGAAGCAAATGCACAAATACAAGCTCTAGCAAGAGCAGCACAAGAAGTAGAATCTAAAAAAGTCAGCCCTGAAAGTAAAATGATTTTACAAGAAATGGGATTATCTGAAGATTTTCAAGCTATCACAAACAAATGCATAGAAATTGATAAAAAAGTTTCTGATCCGGCAAATGTAAAAAGATTAAAAAATGATTTCGATACAAACTTCAAAAGCTATAAAAAAACTCCGGCACTAATGGATAATAATTGTGCAACTGCATACAAAGCCATAAAGAAAAATAAATTTTGGTGGGGAACCGGTATAGGTGGCGCAATTGGACTTGCATTAAGCTTAATGGGAAGCAGAGATTAAAACATATACTACCTCCTATACGTTTACAAATTTCTTTAATACAAATTACACTGCAATTCTATCCAATAATTTAGGATTTTTTATAACATCAATAACATTCATATCTTTAAAACTCGAAATAATTTTAATATTTTCCGGATGTTTAGTATTTTCTTTTGCTAAAATCGCACCAATTATAGCTTCTAATTGAGCCATTGGCATCATATTCGCAGGCAAATCAAGTCTCCATTCAAAACGTAAAGTTTGTTGTAAAAACTTGCAATCAGCAGGAGAGCGCTCCTTATAACACGAATCCAAATGTAAACTTTGACGAGTTAAATAAAGTTCAAAACGATTTATTTCAATTCCTTTTTCAGTTAATGATTTAAAATACTCACAACCTCTAGTTGAATATCTATGTGTCCAACCATCCCTATTAGGAATTAAACTATTTGTTGAAACCTGCTGATAAGGTTTGCCTAATATTCTCCACTTACCGTTTAACATAGTTCTATCCCAAATAAGAGAAGAACAAATTTTTGAATACTTTAACGAAGGGTAATTGTCAAAAAAGAACATTACGTCATTCATTGTATAAAGTTTATCTACAAGTATAAGGTTGTTATCCTCATCTATAATAGCAACCCCACTATCCATACCTGACGAAGCAGCCATAGACAAGCCTATATAATAATTCATAATCTTACTACTCCATCAACTGTGTAATAATTATAGGTTCATCATCTGTAACAAGAACTGAATGCTCAAAATGAGCAGAAGGCTTTTTGTCAACTGTGCTAACAGTCCATTCATCATCAGCAACTTCAACTTCATCACATCCGAGATTTAACATTGGCTCAATAGCGATTGCATAACCAGATTTCAACAAAGTTCTGTCTCCCACCTTATAATTAAATAAAAATGGTTCTTCATGCATCTCATGACCAACGCCGTGACCGCCATATTGACGAACAATACCTAATTTTTCTCTTACTGCAACAGCTTCCACAGCACCGGAAACATCATCAAGAACATTTCCGGGCTTCATTTGTGCAATACCCGCAAATAAAGCTTCTTCTGTCGCTTTTAATAATCTCTGACATTCATCACTAATTTTTCCAACCGGATAAGTCCAAGCACCGTCACCAACCATACCGGCATAAGTAGCACCAACATCAATACTAATTATATCGCCTTCTTTAACAACCTCTTTTTCATGAGGAATTCCATGAACAACTTTTTCATTGATAGAAGCACAAATTGATGCCGGAAAACCGTTATAACCTAAAAATGTCGGAATAGCACGCTCTTTTCTAATAATTTCGTGGGCTATATTATCCAATTCTTTTGTACTAATTCCGGGTTCAATAACCTCTCTCATTTTCTTATGGACAAGAGCCACAATATGACCTGCATGTCTAATTCTTTTTATTTCATCTCGTGATTTTTTATGTATCATGATAAGACCTCGTTTATTCAAGTGAGAAGTGAAACGTGAAAAGAGCATTTCAATCGCTTCACTCTAAAAAAACTATTCACTATATTACTTAATTACTTCTAACAATCTTTCCCAAACTTCAACAATTGTTCCGTTTGCATCAATTGCCTTTAAAACACCTTTATTAGTATAGTATTCAACTAATGGAGCTGTTTCTTTGTTATAAGTATCAAATCTAGATTGAGCAACTTCTCTTGTATCATCTTTACGTTGAGTAAGTTCTGCACCATCTTTATCACAATGACCTTCTACTTTAGGCGGTTTAAATTCAAGATTGTAAATTTCTCCACAAACAGGGCAAGAACGGCGATTTACAATTCTTTCGACCAAAATGCTTGTATCAATATCAAAGTATACTGCTATAAATTTAGTATCTTCATTATTATCAATTTCTGCGTTCATTTTTTCAAGTTCACCTGCTTGTTCAACACTTCTAGGGAAACCGTCTAAAATATAACCGTTCTTACAATCATCCTGAGAAAGTCTGTTTTTAATAATTCTGGTAACCAATTCTACAGGGACCAACTGTCCTTTATCAATATACGCTTTAGCCTCTTTACCTGCTTCTGTTTCACCTTTAATTTCTGCTCTCAATAATGAACCGGTATCAACATGAGGAAAGTTCAAATATTCTGCTAACTTATTAGTTTGTGTACCTTTACCACAAGCCGGTGGGCCTAAAAAAATCAATTCTTTTTTTGTCATTTTAAATCTCTCTTTCGTTTAACTCTACTTATGCATCAATCATACACCAAGCAAAAAAAGAGTTCAAGAAATGATTAATTCAAAATAAAAAGGATGTGCCATACACATCCTTTATTAAAATAAAACTATACTATTTTTATTAAATATCAATATTTGTTGCATAAACCGCGTGAGTTTCAATAAAGTTTCTACGAGGATCAACCTTATCACCCATCAGAATATCAAACAATTGATCGCACAACATAGCATCTTCAAGATTTACTTTCAACAATGTTCTAGTAGCAGGGTCCATTGTTGTTTCCCAAAGTTGTTGCGGCATCATTTCACCTAACCCTTTGAAACGTTGGATTTGTAAACCTTTTGAACCTCTATCATCAATCAATTTTTGAAGTTTTTCAAAAGATGTAATTTCGTACTGCTCTGTATCAGTCTCCAAAATCAAACTTTCTTCTTCCTCAATTAAATAATCTCTAATTACAGGGTATGCAGCCTTCAATCTCTTATATTCAGAACTTTTTACAATATTTTGGTTAATAATAACATGTTCTTCTTCATTAAAATTCAACTGAATTGCATATTTTGAATTTTCAGGATTATATTTCAAAGAACAAACATAATTTGCCGCTTCTGAAATATTATAGTTTTTAGCATGATCTTGCAAGTAATGGTTCAAATATTCAATAACTTCAGTCATTCTTGCTTGATCTTCAAAACATTCCGGCGTAATTTCAGAACGAATTAATCCTCTCAATACAACCGCAGGATACAAATTCAAAATAGGATTATTATATGAATTGTAGAATGCTGACATATTTTTAACTAACTCTAAAAGTTCTTCTCCGGATTTGGTTC
>CAKUQA010000098.1 GCA_934675225.1 uncultured Candidatus Melainabacteria bacterium
ACCTAAAGGATTTGCAAGTTTTAATTCAGCCAAAAAGTTTTTGCCTGTTCCTGACGGTGCATATTTATGGATAGGTGAAGGAAAAGGTTTTACTGTTGAAAATAGTCAAAGGCATGACATCTTTATGAATTATCATAGATTATTTAAAGAGACCAATCAATTGGATATTAATATAAAAGAAAACTGTATTCCATTTTGTTATCCTTACTTAGCTCCAAATATTTCTACAGCAGATAAATTGGTTGAAAAATTGACAGCAGAGGGAAAAGTAATATACAGATATTGGAATAATCTGCCAAAAACTTATAACGAATATAAATTTTATAGTAGATTGGTTCCAATTCCTTTAGAAAATTAACAAAAAACTAATATAAGTTTTTTAATATAAAAATTATGAGATATTTATTTTTTATATTATTGAGTTTTTTATTTACAATTACTCCTGTTTTGGCAGAAAATGTGAGATTTGTTCAAGTTACTGATGTTCATACAACGCAGGATAATGTTCAATATTTAGAAGATTTTGTGCAAAATATTAATAAGTTACCAAATATAGATTTTGTTGTTTTTACAGGGGACAATATTGATACCCCGAATGAAAAAGATTTAGTTTCTTTTTTGGATGCAATTAAACAAATTAAAGTTAAAACCTATATTACTTTAGGAAATCATGATGTTTCTAAATATCAACATCTCGATAAGAAATTATATATGGACACTGTAAAGTCAAAGTTAGGAAATTATCATAGTGACAAACCGAATTATGTATTCAAAGATAAAGATATTGTTTTTGTTGTAATGGATGGTGTAAAAGAGGTTATTCCCGGAAGTTGTGCATATTTCAAAGAAGAAGAATTGGTTTGGCTTGATAAAACTCTTTCAAAATATAAAAATAATAAAATTGTAATTTTACAACATTTCCCTCTATTAAAAACAAGAGCTACAAATCATAGTATTTATAAAGAAGAAGATTATTTAAATATTTTGAAAAAACATAATAATGTCATAGCTGTTGTCTCAGGGCATTATCATTACAATGTGGAAGAAAAACAATATGGAGTGTATAATATAGTTACTGCAAAATTTTCTGAAAAAGAAAATTATAAAATAATAGAAATTGATAACAATAGTAACATGATTTTTACACAATTAAACTCAGCAAAGGATTTTGAAATATAATAGTATTATGGATGCTAAGATTTTAATTGTAGAGGATGAAGAACATATTAACCGTTTGATAGAAATGGTTTTGCAATCCGGAGGATATTATAATATTCAAAAAGCATTTGATGGAAAAGAAGCGTTAGAAATTGTTAAATCTGATACTCCGGATTTAATCCTGTTAGATGTCATGTTGCCTGAGATAGACGGACTTTCGTTATGCAAAATAGTGAAAGAGAATTTAAGTTTAAAAGATTTACCTGTAATAATGCTTACGGCAAAAAAGTTAGAAGATGATATTTTAAAAGGTTTTGAATGTGGTGCAGTTGATTATGTTACAAAACCGTTTAGCAATAAAATATTGTTAGCTAGAATTAATGCGCATCTCCAAGGAAAAGTTTTGCAGAAAATTAAAATCTATAAAGAACTTAAAATAGATGTTGATAAACATATTGTATTACTAAATGATGAGGATATAAAATTAACGAATTTTGAGTTTGAAATATTGTCGCTTTTTATTTCAAATCAAGGCAGAGTTTTTTCTCGAACTCAATTGTTAAATCACTTAAGAGGTGCAGATGGTTTTGATGTTTCTGAAAGAGCGGTAGATGTTCAAATTTTAAATTTGAGGCGAAAATTGAAAAATATTGGGAATGATATAGAAACCGTTAGAGGCGTTGGATATAGGTTAAAAGAAAATGAATCTTTTGTGCTTTGCCGGAATAATTTTAATATTTACAATTATTTCTTTATATAATGTTTTGCTTTTTAATAAATCTTATATGCAAGAAGAAAAATCTGAGCTACAAGTTTTTCAAAAACAAATTGAATGGGCTATAAAACCATACCTTGCAAATAAGGATTATGTTAATATAAAAAAATATTGTGAAGATTTTTCGGACAAAGATATAAATATTGGGGTTTTCGATAATAATAAAAAATTAATAGCTTCAACGAATAATTATATTGAGGATAAATTATCTAATGTAAATTCCAATAATATGTATAATCTTTATAAAAATTCTGTTAGCCAAAAAATGATAGGTGATAAAAATGTTTTAAATATAAATGGTGAGGATTACTATTTAGAACTTACGATTTCTGAAGAAGATGTAATGAAAAGTATTGTAAAAGCCGAAAAAAGTATTTGGTATTTTTTTTCAGCTTGTTTGATTTTAATTATTTCACTATTTGTTTATATTATTCAACGCTTAAGAGTTCCTTTTAATAAATTGCAGGATAGTATAACTCAAGTAGCGAATGGAAATTTGGATACAAATATAGAAGTTCCGAGTTTAGCGATTTTGCAAGAACTGGCATGCTCTATAAAAAAAATGGCTCAACGATTGAAAAAACAAATTAAAAGACTAAAAGAGTTAGAGGAATATAAAAGTGAATTTATTCAAAACGTTTCCCATGAGATAAAAACGCCTGTTACTGCAATAAATTCTGCAGTTCAATTGATTGATGAAAATAATTGCATAACTTCTCTGCAAGATAAAGAATGCTTTAATATCATTTCTTATCAAACAAAGCAAATTAATAATTTGGTTAATGATATTTTGAATATTTCTGAAATAGAAAGCGAAAGAAATGAATTGAAAAATAATTTTCAAAATATTAATTTAAATAAAATTATAAAAGAGGTAATAGATTTTGCTCAACCAAGTGATATTGTTATAAATTTTTATAGTAACGATAATATAAATTGTTTAGGAAATGAAAGGCTTATAACTCAAGCTATAACAAATTTAATTACAAATGCTGTAAAATATTCATCAACAGAAAAGATAGATATTTCATTGAAACAAATGAAAAATTTTATATCTATATCTATAAAAGATTATGGAATTGGTATTTCAGAAGAACATAAAGACAAAATTTTTGAAAAATTCTACAGAGTTGATAAAGCAAGAAGTCGAAAGTTCGGCGGAACAGGCTTGGGGCTAAGTATTGTTAAAAATATTGTAGAACTTCATAATGGTTTAATAGAATTAAAAACAGCTCCAAATCAAGGTTGTGAATTTATAATTACACTCCCTAATCAATAGTTGATTTTTATAATTTATATCTGTGCCATTGTATTATTTTTTTGTTTGCAATAGAATATTCGTGTTATTATTCCCAGATCGTCTAGCGGCAGGACTAAAGACTCTGGATCTTTCAACGGTGGTTCGAATCCATCTCTGGGAAAATTTTTAGAAACTTTCAAACCTTAAAAGAGGAATGAAAGTATTCGAACCACAAGAATTTTCCGTGTTGCGAAAAATTCTTTGGTTTTACCCTGAGGGGGCCCCTCATTTGTATGGCTCGTGATTCTCGCCTACAACTGAGCTGAAATCCATCTCTGGGAAATTTTTATAAAAAGACTCAATAGATATGTGTATATAATGGCTTTGAACAGTAATAATTTTTCTGGGTAGGGGCAAAAATTTTTTAAAGGATATTGAATATGGTTCTCGAGATTAATCAGATTACAGGAAAGTATATTAGTAAACTTGAACAAAAGAAGTTTTTAAATGTTGTTAAGTTGAAAGATGCAACATCTTCAGTAAAACAAGCTGTAGAAGAAGTTGGAGAAATTGCTAAAAAAGATATTATTGACGCAGTTGAACCATTAAAAAATAAAATTGCGCAAAAAGACGAATTTATTACAAGTCAAAAAAATGCAAATAAAATATTGCAAAATCAAAATGATAACCTAAACCAGACAAATTCTGCTTTACAATCAAAACTTGAAGGACAAATATCTGAAAATCAAACTTTGCATGCTGAAAACGAAAAATTACAAACAGAACTAAAAAAAGAAAAAAATGTAAATCAAATTTCACAAGAACAAAAACAGAAATTACATGATGAGAATTCGTCGCTTCAAACAACATTGAAGAAATATAAAAATATTGTAAAAGAGGCATATAGGCAAGGTATAACGTCCGAAATCAGAGAACAAAAATCTGTAATTGCAAATATTCTAACTAGTTTAATTCAAAATAAAAAAACAATTTCAAAGCCAAAAGAAAATCCTAAAATTGTTATGTCTAAAATGCCTAGCATAAAAGCTGAACCAGTGATTGCAAAACCAGAAGGAATTGTTAAGCCAGTCATGCTCAAAATGCCTAACATAAAAACAGAACCAGCAATCGCAAAAACAAAAGAAAATGTTGAGCTTGTTATGACCAAAATGACTAACATAAAAACAAAACCGGTGATTACAAAAACAAGGCCAAGTACTACCATTTCAGCAAAAGCTCCTATAATAAAAGAAGAAATTATATCTAAAATTAGAGAAGAACGAAAAAATCAGGTTTTAGATAAAAAACGAATGAATGTTGCAACTCAATTAATTAAAGATATTCTTGGAGATATGCAAACTTATGACTTTAAAGGAATTTCAGAACAGTACAAGAAACTAAACAATAACAAAAATTTTGGAAAAATTGCGAATGATAATTCTTTAAAAATTTCTAATTGTATAGCTGGATTTGGATATTCAGGAATAGAGGGGCCTTTTATAAGATTTATAGACCAAAACGACAAAGATTTTTTAACTATACATTTTGATGCAATGAACCATTCTATTGGAATAAGAATATATGATGAAAATGGGCTACCAATGGTTACTTCAAAAATAAAAAACGGAGTAGTTAAAGAACTAAGAGTTCGTTTTAATAACGTAAAACACATAGCAGAACCAGAAGTTTTATATGACAATGCATTAAACAGTTATGCTCAAAACGTAATAAATCAAGCCAAAAAAAGTACTACATCCAAAGCTTACACAGAAAAAGAATACCGACAATCTATATATAACTATGATTATAACTATAAAACAAACACGGTAGATTATTATACTCCTAACAAGTTAAACCTTGTTTCTGAATACTTTGTTAATAATAAAAATGTTTCTACATATATTGCCAATCCTATAGATGGAAAACTTGAAAAAGAATTTAGGATAGGTGGCAACGGATTTGAAAGAAATAAGAAGGTATATGAGATAGATGGAATTAGCAGTATTACAAAATTCAAACAAGATAACAAAACTTTTTCTATAGACTATCATTTGTATCCAGAAAATAAACGTTTGGGCTTACAGAGCTTATATGATAAAAAAGTTGAAAATAAAAACCAACATCAGAAAACATCTTATGAAAAAACAAATTACGGACTAATTAACCACCCTTTAACTTCTGGATTTTCGTTTTTTGATTTAACTCAACATGGCATTAAACCTTGGGATTTCAGTATGCTAAATAATTATATCAAGTAGATATTGAATTATTTGTTGGAGGAATATTTTGGAAATTTGTAAAGCAAGGCTGAACGATATAGAAACCATTATGGGTGTATATAACCATGCAAGAAATTTTATGGTGCAAGCTGGCAACGCAACTCAATGGGGAAACGGTTATCCTCAAAAAAAGTTGATTGAACAAGATATTAAGCAAGGTAATTTTTATATTTGCAAAAATGATGGACATATTTCTGCCGTGTTTTGCTTTTTTGTAGGAGAAGAACCTTCATACAAACAAATTTTTGACGGTGCATGGTTGAATAATGAGGCTTATGGGGGAATTCATAGAATAG
>CAKUQA010000099.1 GCA_934675225.1 uncultured Candidatus Melainabacteria bacterium
TCTTTTAAACAAGTAAACTTTTCAAGTTTTCCAACCATGCGATGTTTCGGCTCCGCCTCAACATGACGATATCTCCCCTCGCCACTTGTGGGCGAGAATTCAATAGGTTCAGTCATTCTGAACAGAGCGAAGAATCTACCTAAAACTCCACTATTAAAAGACGAGACTTTTAATGCATCAAACAGGTTAAAACCATGATTATGAGAGGTTATGCGGCGATTGCCCCCCCCCCGATGAGCGTGCCAATTATGGCATCTAAATTAAATCTTTCCATAAAATCCTCTCTTTTTTAAAATATTACATTCTCATTTTAACATATTTTTTATTTATTTCAATATTTCAGCCAACTTAGGTAAAATTTCAAAAGCATCTCCGACTATTCCACAATCAGAATACTCAAAAATAGGTGCATTTGAATCAGTATTAATAGCAATTATTTTATCACTGTCTTGCATTCCTACAATATGCTGAATTGCACCGGAAATACCACAGGCAATATACAATTTTGGAGCAACAGTTTTTCCTGTTTGACCAATTTGTGTTTCTACAGGAGAAAGTCCCATATCAACAGCTCCTCTACTAGCTCCGACACTTGCACCTATGCTTTCTGCAAAATTTTTTAATAATTCAAATCCGGCTTCGTTTTTTAATCCTTTGCCACCTGCAACAATTATATTTGCACTATCAAGTTCATTAATCAATGTTTTTGTATTTTTAACAAAGTCAATAAATTCGACTTTTTTTTGAATATCTTCTATTTCCGGATTTATATAAACAAATTCAGTATTTTTTACAACATTTTCAGCCATAGGCTTAAATACTTTCGGTCGTACTGTTGCCATTTGTGGTAAAGTTTTACACAAAATAGTTGCCATTAATTTTCCACCAAAAGTAGGGCGAGTAGCTGCTAATTTCCCATTATCATTAATATCCAAACCTGTACAATCTGCCGTTAAGCCGGTATGCAAAGAAGCAGCTATTCTTGGTGCTAAATCTCGACCTTGAGTTGTTGCCCCTATCAAAAAGATATCCGGTTTTACATTATTAATTATATCTACTGCAATTTTAGAATAAAGTTCTGATGAATAATGCGTAAGTCGATTATTTTCTGCAATATAAACTTTATCAAAACCGGAATTACTAAAAGCTTCTTTAAAATTTTCAGCTAAACCACATTTACATATCAACAATGCAGAAACACTGGCATTTACCAGTTTTTCTCTTAATTCTTGAGCTTTATTAGCTAATTCAAAAAGAACAGTATGAAGGTAATTATCATTGGTTACTTGAGCAAATAACATTATTTCTGCCATATTAAATTCCTCCAAACTCTCTTATTTTATCAGCCAAAATATTACAATCAGAAATAAACTGACACTCCTCTCTTTTTTTTTGAGGTCTGAATGCTTTACTAACAAATGTCGGAGAACCTTTTATTCCTACCTCATCCGGGGTCAATCCAATATCATCCATTGAATATATCTCAATAACTGCATTTTGAGCCTTTATACAACCGTTAATTGTTGGGCGCGAAGGTTCTTTATTATCTTTTAAAACACAAAAAAGAGTTGGAAATAATGCTCTAACTTTTTCAACACCTTCTTCAATCTCTCTTAACACATAAACAGAAGTTTCATCACATCTTTCAAAAGAGGTCGCATAAGTAACTTGCGGAATACCTAATTGAGTTGCAATTTCCGGACCGGTTTGTGCAGTATCTCCATCTACTGCAAACTGTCCACAAATAATCAAATCGAAATCTGTCAATTTTGTTTTTATTGCAGCTGCAATCGTTTTTGCAGTAGCATAAGTATCTGCTCCTGCAAATTTTTTATCAGAAATCAATACACCTCTATCACATCCGACAGCAATAGCCTTTCGCAAAACATCTTCAGCTTGTGCAGGTCCCATAGTAAGAGCAATTATTTCGACATTTTCAAGCTCTGTTTTTAGTTGTAATGCTTTTTCTATTGCATAGACATCAAAAGGGTTGATGACACTTTCGACACCCTCCCTTTGAATAGTATTATTTTCTGTCCACTTTATATCAGTGGTATCAGGAACTTGTTTTATGCAAACAACAATTTTCATAAAACCTCTTATCTATGTTGTTGAGCAGCTTTCTGTCTTGCATTTGTTTCTAACAATGCATTATAAGCCATCATATACATCGCACATTTTTTTACACTAGGCAAATACCAAGCGCAACTTTCTAATGTACAAACCTTATCTATATCAGAACCTGCTGACATCAACGGGCAGTATGGAATATCTTTTACCATAATTTCTCTCCTTATTTTGTTGCTTGTTTTAACAAGTTACAATTTTCACAACGTTTCTTTTCTTGATCCTTGTATATTTTGGTTCTGTTAATTACTTCATCAAAATCAATTTTATGAGCATCAAAATCCGGACCATCTACACAAGCAAATTTTGTCTCTCCTCCGACAGTTACACGACATGCACCGCACATTCCTGTACCGTCTACCATGATAGGGTTCATACTAGCTTCAGTATAAATTCCTTTATCACGAGTTAAATCCGCCACTGCTCTCATCATTGGCATAGGTCCAACAGCAATAGCATAATCAACTTTTTCATTTTTAATAATTCTATCTAAAACCTGAGTTACAAAACCTTTTTCACCCAATGAACCGTCATCAGTAGTAATGAACAGTTCCGTACAAGCATTTTTCATTTTGTCTTGCCAGAAAATCAAATCCTTGTTTCTGGCCCCCATAATCATGTAAACTTTATTACCGGCATCTTTAAAAGCTTTTGCAATCAAATAACATGGAGCAGCTCCATAACCACCTGCTAAACAAACAACTGTTCCATATTTTTCGATGTGAGTAGGTTGACCTAAAGGTCCAACTACATCATGAATTTCATCACCTTCATTCAAAGAAGCAAGTAACTTTGTAGAATAACCTACAGCCATAAATACAAGAGTTAATTCTCCTTTTTCTTTATTAACATCGGCAATTGTTAAAGGAACACGTTCGCTATCTTCTTTTGCCCTAAATATAATAAACTGTCCAGCCTTAGCGTTTCTAACAACATAAGGCGCCTCAACTGTTATTTCATACTGATTGGGACATAGCTCTTTTTTTGATAAAATTTTGTATCCCATAATATAATTTCTCCTTCTTATAATGATATTATATAAAAATTCTTGCTAATCTGCAACTATATATTTATAATTAGGATTAGCATTTAACTTTTCTTCAATTTGTTCAAAAGTTAAAAGTCCTTGAGTAGCACCAAATTCAGATACAACTCCGGCAGAATTTACGGAAGCATACATCAATGCTTTACCAATATTCTTTTCTGCTCGACCTAATGCAACACAGAAAGTAGAAGCGAAAGCATCGCCTGCCCCAAGAGTAGAAACAACAGTTCCTTCAAATGCAGGACAGAAATAGAAATGTTCCCCATCATAAGCATAAGCACCTTTTCCACCATCAGTAATAACTATAATCTGATAGTCTCTTATTTTTAATTTTTTAAACATTTCTTTAACATCTGGATGAATAAGTTCATCAGAAAACTTTTCGTCTCTTGTATCAGGACGAACCTGAATTTGTGTCGCCATTGAAGCTTCTTCTTTATTCATCACAACAATATTAGCATTTGCAAGTATTTTCTTTATGTAATTAAAGCCTTTCTTAATACTTGAAGAACCTGCATTAAAACAAACATAAACATTATTTTCATTTGCAAAATTCGCAATATCATCAAGAATTTTTGTACTATCACCATTCATCGGGGCAATATACAACAATTTAGAATTTTTAATTGCATCAAAATTTATATCTGATTTTTTAATTTTTGCATTAGCACCACGGTGAGCCAAAACGGTTCTATCACCTTGAAAACTTACAAGAATTATAGAAAAACCTGTACTTAATGATTTATCTTGAATAATGCTCGACAAATCAACATTTTTATTTTTAAATGAATCCAAAATTCCTTCTGAATAAATATCATCCCCAATTTTAAAAATTGCACCGGTATCAAATCCCAAATTTGAGAAATTTACAGCAGTATTAACTCCGCCTCCACCAACCTGAGAATCAAAATCAGAAATTTCAACTTTTGCCCCATAAGGGTAACTCATAAATTCTGATTTTTTATTTTTTGTATATACAGAAACAATATTTGCATCGTCACTTTCAACAAATACATCCATTGTTGCACTTCCAATTGTTATAATATCGCACATCTTCTTATCCTCCAGTTGATTTCAGCTTAGCACAAAAAACATTTTTTGTTAATTTAAACAACTAAAAAAAGCACCTGTTAATTAAAACAGATGCTTTTTAATATTTTCTCTCAATCTAACTAATTAAATTGAGCCTTTTCTTCTTCAGAAACACCTTTAATTGTTAGGTTAACTCTACCTTTATCATCAATTTTGATAACCTTAACAACTACTTCCTGACCTACTTGAAGATGTGGTTCAATTGTTTCAATTCTTTCGTTGCATACTTGAGAAATATGAACCATACCATCCTTACCAGGAGCTAGTTCTACAAATGCACCGATAGGAATAATTCTAACAACTTTTCCTTTAACAACCATTCCCGGTTCAGGTTTGAATGTTAATTCTTTAATCATTCTTTTTGCAATTTCTGCACCTTCTTGGTCATTAGATGTAATTGTTACAACTCCAGAATCTTGAATATCAATTTCAGCACCTGAAGCATCAATAATTGCTCTGATTTGTTTTCCACCAGGTCCAATTACTGTTCCGATATCTTCTGTAGGAATTGTCATTGTAGAAATACTTGGAGCATAAGGAGATAAATGCTCTGCCGGAGCAGAAATTACTTCTCTCATTTTACCCAAGATATGTAATCTACCTTCTTTAGCTTGAGCTAATGCACGACGCAAAGTATCATTTGCAATACCTTTTGCTTTCATATCCATTTGCAACGCTGTAATACCAGTATCGTTACCGGTAACTTTAAAGTCCATATCACCCAAGAAATCTTCAATACCTTGAATATCTGTTAATACAACAGGCTCTTTACCAGGTTCTGTAATCATACCCATAGCAACACCGCCAATCATACATTTAACAGGAACACCTGCATTCATCAATGCCATTGAAGAACCGCAAGTAGAAGCCATTGAAGTAGAACCATTTGATTCTAATACATCTGATGTTACACGAATTGTATAACCAAATTCTTCTTGAGAAGGAAGTGCCGGAACATTTGCACGTTCCGCTAAGTTTCCGTGACCAACTTCACGTCTGCCAGGGCCTCTAAGAGGTTTAACTTCACCAACTGAAAATCCTGGGAAAATATATTTATGCATATAAGTTTTTTCTGTTTGAGGATCAACTCCATCAAGTTCTTGTTTCATACCGGGACCTGCTAATGTAGCAACTGACAATACTTGAGTTTGACCTCTAGTGAATACTGCAGAACCATGTGCTCTTGGTAATACACCTACTTCACACCAGATTGGACGAACTTCTGTAGGTTTTCTACCATCAGCTCTAACACCTTCATCCAAAATCATTGTACGCATAATATGTTTTTCTGCGTTTTTGAATTCTTCAGCAACGAAGTCGATACCTGTTTCTTCCATAATTTTTTTACTGTAATCATCATCAGGTAAAGCATCAATTTTTTCTTTAACAAGTTTTTTAGCTTCTTCAAGTTTTTCTTG
>CAKUQA010000100.1 GCA_934675225.1 uncultured Candidatus Melainabacteria bacterium
TTGTATTAGAAAATAATTGATTATACTAATATTTGGATTAATAATCCTGATATAATACTTATTCCTAATAAAATACCAACTATTTTTAGTGTATCTTTAATATTTTCGTTGTGTCTGCAAAGAACAAGTATGCCAAGTCCTGCATTGGATAAAAGTCCTGACATTACTGCTCCAAAGCTTATTGAACCTTTTATTAAAAGCATTGTTAATGCAATTGATACAGCACAATTAGGAATTAACCCTACAAATGCAGTTATTACCGGTTCAAAAAATTTAACTTTTCCCAACAATAAATGTAATACGGAATGGTTTGCATATACTGTTAAAACAAAGTTTAGTAATATTGTTATTATTAAAATAAATACAAAGATATTAAGAGTATGTTTTAGCGGATGATAGATAAGTTCTCTTTTTCTTCTGTGAGAAACACTATGATGACAACAACCTTCGTGTTCATTTTCGTTGTCTGTTTCTTCTACAATTGGGATATATTTATTATCTTTTAAAATAAAATCAATTAAATATCCTGCGCAAACACCTATTAATAACTTAATTCCTATAATAGGTACAATATAATGAGTTTGAGATGGTTGTGCAAGTAAAATCGGAATTGCTTCATCAGAGGTTGCCAGGTAAATCCCAATTAGTGTTCCTTTTGTGATAAACCTTCTTATATATAATGTACTTGCGATTACAGAAAAACCGCATTGAGGAATTATTGAAGCAATACTTCCGATTAATGGAGCAGATTTTTCCGATTTCTTCATAAAAGAATTAATCTTTTCTGAATAGAAAAATTCTACAAACTCAATTATCAAAAATACAATAAACAATAACGGTAGTACGTGAAAACTATCTATAATTGCGTCACATAGCCAATCAGGCATCCCAAAACTTTCTATAATTCTGTCAAAACCTGAAAATAAACCTTCATTTAATTCATTTAATCTATTCAAAAATCCAATAAGCATAATTTAATTTTAATACAAACAGAAAATTATAAATCTTGTTTGCCCTTTCTTGTTTTAATTTTCTTTTCTTCATGTTCATCACAACCGAGAACTTTATTCAAATGCTCAATCAATTCGGTTGAGTGATATTGCATAGCGTGTTCTGATTTATGGTGAATGTCTACAATATGGTAATGCATAGACATTTCAACCTGAATTAATGCAATATTGTAGTTATACAAACAGTCAATGTAAGTTGTTATTGCGGAAATATAGTCTCTCCTAGCATTAAGCATAGCTAGGTAATTAACTTCGCCTGCTATATATTTTTTTTCTACAACTTCAAAATTTTCTAAAGATTGTAGTACTTCTGTTTGTGCTGTAGGAATTTCTTTTTCGCATTTTTCTACATTATTAAAAGCTCGTTTTACTTCAAAATACAAATCTTTTTTGAATAAAGTTATTTCGTTGTCTGCCAAGTTAACTTGAGCTTGTGCTCCTTTGATGCTGTGTTTTAATTCCATAAGATTAACTGTTGAATTAAGGTTTACACCAACACGAAAACTGTTGTCTGTTGTTTGATTTGTGTTGTAAAATCCATATCCTGCATTTGCTGTTAAATCAGGAAAATAAGTTCGTTTTATATATAAAAGCGATTGTTCCATCGCGTTTTTAGTAGATATTAATACGTTTAAATCCGGACTGTTGTCATAAGCAATTTGTACAGCTTTGTCCATCGGGAAATTAAATTTCTCAGGAGTAAAAATAGGTATATCATTGTTGTTTTTTTTGTATGCAAAATTGTTGTCAAATGCAAATGTTGGTGTGTTTTTTATTGTATAACTCGGTTGACTGTCTAAAAACATCGCATTATCTAAATCTATTTTAGCATTTTTAAAGTCATTTTGTGCATCTATTAATTGAATTTTAGCTTCGCTAAGGTGAAGTTTTGCAGTTGTCAAATCTGGATTTTTCTTTGCCAATTTTACAATATTTTCGTTAATTTCTACATTGTTTTGAGCAACTTGGAGTAATGCTTTTGCTCTTAAAAGTTTATAATATTTAGCCTTTACATCAAATAGGGTTGAACAAAGGCTGTCCATAAATTCATATTCTGCACCGATTTTATAAAATTCTTCCATTTTTATATATGCAGTAGTTTTTCCAAAATTCCAAACAAGTTTGTTTATAGTTACACCTATTGTCGGAAGTTCTCTATAATGAGAATTGTAATAAATATTATCAGAATTGTTTTCGTTGTAAAATCCAGCACCAGCATTTATTACCGGAAAATATTGCGAACGAGCAATTCCAAGATTGCTTTTTGCGATATCAAGGTTGTATTTTTGTTTTCTTATATATGGACTGTTTTTGAATGCAGATGCAACGCAGTCAAAAATTGAGACAGAAATACCATCTTTTATTGTAATCGGATGGTTAAAAAGTTCGTCCTCATCATTTTCTATAGCTAGTGTATTTGTATTTCCTGCCAATATAAAAGTTATTGTTAATAATATTAGGCAGAATATCTTTTTCATGTCCATATTATAATTATACAATACTTGTCAAGAGTGTATTATTTTGTTTCTGAAATAAGATTAAATTTCTTGAAGCTGTATACTTATAGTTAATGTTAAAAAGTTTTCTTTGTGCTATACTAAAGATAGATTAGTAGATGATGTGATGACGGATATTTTTTTATTTTAATCCGTATAGATATTTTGAGGGTAGAAAAATAGTAGATAATATTCAATTTGAGTTGAAAAATGATTTAAAAGACGAAGTTTGTCTGGATAAGTTATCGATAATTATTCCTACAATGCAAAAAGATTTAGATGTTTTGAATAAATTGCTTGCTGAGTTAGTGGAAGATAATTGTATCTTTGAGATTATAGTTATTGATAATTCTACTAAGGGGTTTGATTATCCATCTGACAAAGTTCGTGTAATTTCACCTGAAAAGAATTTATATGTAAATCCTGCATGGAATTTAGGAGTGAAAGAAGCTAAATGTAATTATTTTGGCATATTGAATGATGATTTGATTTTACCTAAAAATTATTGTTTGCAAGTTTTGAATTTTATAAAAGAAACTGAAAATATCGGACTTGTCGGAATTGATACTAATGCATTGTTGAACTCCAAAAAAGAAGATTTTGAAACATATCCGGTTTGCGAAACTTTTGAATTCGAAAAAATGGATAGTTGTTATGATACAGGATTTTGGGGCTCTGCAATTTTTGGTAAAAAAGAAAATTATTATCAAATTCCTGAAGATATAAAAATCTGGTGTGGTGATAATTATTTGCAAAAAATGAATATTGATAACGGAAAACAAAATTATCAGGTTATTAATTCTCAAATAAAACATCTTATTTCGTTATCAGTAAATTCTTCAAAAAAAATAAAAACAATATTGCAAAATGATATTCGTAATTACTCTAAAATTGATAAAAGATATAAAGGTCATGATTTTTATAGACCTGATTTAGCAGGTTCGTTATTTTCAATAAGAACTCGAGATTGTGGAAAACATAAAATATTAACTGTTTGCGGTATAAAAGTTTCGATTAAAAATACTCCTAAAAGAAAGTATAAATTGCAAGATAAAAAAGCTTATTATGAATTTTTAGAAAATAGAAATACTTATGAAAATAATTGTTTTGTACAACTTTCAGACAAAGTTTATGACGGTTCTAATTCCGTTAAACCAATAGCTTTTTATTTGCCGCAATTTCATTCAATAGAATTGAATGATAAAAATTTTGGAAAAGGTTTTACTGAGTGGGTTAATGTATCAAAAGCTTTTCCTCAGTTTGTAGGGCATCATCAACCTCAAATTCCTGTTGACGTAGGGTTTTACGATTTGTCTGATGACAAGGTTATGTACAGACAAGTTGAATTGGCTAAACATTTTGGGATTTTTGGTTTCTGTTTCCATTATTATTGGTTTTCAGGTAAAAGATTGTTGGAAAAACCTATTTTTAATTACTTAAATAATAAAGAACTTGATTTGCCGTTTTGCTTATGTTGGGCTAATGAAAATTGGTCTAAATTGTGGGATGGTGGAAATAAAGAACTGTTGATGGAACAAAAACTTTTAGAAGATGATGATGAAAAGTTCTTTTATGATATTTTACCGTTTTTTAGAGATGATAGATATATAAAAATAGATAATAAACCTGTTTTAATTGTGTATAGATTAAATTTATTTAGCGATGAAAGGATTAAGGTTTTTGTAAATAAAATTCGAGATTTGGCTAAAAAAGAAGGTTTTGATGATATTTATTTAATTGGTGCCAAAGTTTTTGGTTGTGAAAATCCGTTAATCTATGGAGCAGATGCAGCTGTAGAGTTTCCTCCGCTTGGAATAAATACGGAAGTAGAAGAAGCGAAATTAAAATATTTAAATAAGAATTACAAAGGCACTGTATACGATATGTCGTCTTATGTAAAGAGTGAAAAGTATATTCGGGGGGGGGGCAACTCAAAGTTGTTTAAATCTGTTTTCCCCGGATGGGATAATACAGCAAGAAAAGCTCAGTCTGGTGCATGGACTATTTTGTGTGAACCTGATACATATAAGACTTGGTTAAAAAATATAATAAATTGGACAAAGAAAAATCATAAGAACGCAAATGAGCAATTTGTGTTTATAAATGCATGGAATGAATGGGCAGAAGGTGCACATCTTGAACCTGATAAAAAATATGGTTATGCATATTTGCAGGCTACTAAAGATGCGCTGGAGGAGAGTAGATAATGGTAAGTTTTAATGAAGCTCCGTATTTAGGAGTAGAGTTTAATTATATAAAAGATGCGATAGATTCTCATCATATCAGTGGAGACGGAAAATACACAAAGTTGTGTAATGGTTTGTTGAAAGATTATACAGATTCAGAAGCAACTTTGTTAACACATTCTTGTTCTGCTGCATTAGAAATGAGCGCTTTGTTGTTAGGAATAAAAGAGGGTGACGAGGTTATTTGTCCTTCTTATACATTTGTTACTACTGCCAGCTCTTTTGCGTTGAGGGGTGCAAAACTTGTTTTTGTTGATATAAAAAATGATACTTTAAATATTGATGAAAATAAGATAGAAGCAGCTATTACACCGAAAACAAAAGCTATAGTTCCTGTTCATTATGCAGGTGTTTCAGCTGAAATGGATAAAATTATGGATATTGCCAAAAAACATAATTTGTTTGTTGTTGAAGATGCAGCACAGGCTGTCGGAAGTTTCTATAAAGGTAAACCTTGCGGAAGTATTGCAGATTTGGGATGTATGAGTTTTCATGAAACTAAAAATATTTCTTCCGGAGAAGGCGGTGCTCTTTTAATTAATAATAAAAAATATGTGGAAGAAGCTGAAATTATTAGAGAAAAAGGTACTAACAGAAGTCGATTTTTCAGAGGGCAAGTTGATAAATATACTTGGGTGGAACTTGGTTCTTCATATCTCCCGAGTGATATGATTGCAGCTTATTTATATCCGCAATTACAGAAGATGCATGAGATAAATACAAAAAGATTAAAAATTTGGGATAGATATAATTTAGCTTTTGAAGAATTTGAAAAACAGGGTAAAATAAAAAGACCGTTTGTTCCGGAACATTGTACTCATAATGCTCACATGTTTTATTTGAGATTTAATGATTTGGATACAAGGACAAGATTTATTCAGCACATGAAAAATTCTGATATCGGTTGTGTTTTCCACTATAT
>CAKUQA010000101.1 GCA_934675225.1 uncultured Candidatus Melainabacteria bacterium
GGTTGCAGTACAGACGCTTGAAAAAGTTCGAAATTCGATGAAAATAAACTATTTTGATTAATAGCTGTTTGGTTAGAATATTTAAAAAAAGTGGAGTAAAAACTCCACTTTTTTGTTTAAAATTTGTTTTTTATATGAATGATTAAAGGAGGAATTTGTTTGTCGTGTCCGCCAAAATGAGAATAGATGTATGTTCTGGCAAAACGAGGTTCAAAAATTCCATGAATAAGTTCTCTTTGATTTTTGTAATGCTCAAATTGATATTTGTAGTATTCTGAATTTGTGTCATTTAAGAATAAAAATGTTTTTGTTTTAAAAATAGGTTTGTATAAAGTGATTTCATTATTTTTAAATTGTGAAATCTTTACAATTTCTACATTTGGAAAAAGGTCTTGAACTTGTTGTTCACTTAGTGTTTCTTTTTCAAACTTATCATTTTTAAATGTTAAGTTGTAAAATTTCAGTTTATAAGGATTATAGCCGATAAGTTTGTTATTATATATAAATTCATAAACAGTGTCTGTGTCATATCTTTTCCCATTTAACTCATATTCGGAATATCCGCCGCTGCCAATTGTGTAATAGTGTGTAAATGAAATCATGTTAGGACAGGAAGTTTGCCAATTTTGGGTTTCAGGACAGTAGTTTATAATTTGGTTTTCTTTAATATTATTATTTGTAATTGCAGTGTTGTAAGTATAACCAATAGCTGAATTTATGCTAAATAATATTGCTGTTAGTAAAATAAGTTTTTTCATATTCTCTCCTTTTTGTATGAAAAGAATATTACAAAAAATTAAAAATTCAAGCTTAAAAATTTTTTATGTTAAAAAATTTTTACATGTTTATATTATATAATATTGTTATATAATATAAATGGTTGACAGCCGGTTTGAAAAAGCCGAAAACGGAGAAATTTTTTCTCCGTTTTATAATTTTATGTTATAATTTCTTTATAAGGCTTCGTAGCTCAGCAGGATAGAGCAGTGGTTTCCTAAACCAAAGATCGCGCGTTCGAATCGCGCCGGGGCCATTTTATTTTGCTCAATTTTTAAAATAATATAACTGCTAATAATGCAAATAGTATTAGTGGAATATTATAATGAAGAAAAGTAGGTATACATGTATCTTTTATGTGGTCATGTTGCCCGTCAACATTCAATCCTTGGGTTGGTCCTAATGTTGTTCCGGAGGCCGGAGAGCCTGCATCTCCTAACGCAGCTGCAGCTGCAAAAACCGCAATTGCTTCCATAGGGTTGAAGCCAAGGTGTATAAATATTGGTACAAATAATACTGCTAAAATAGGTATTGTACCAAAAGAAGTTCCTATTCCTATTGTAATAAACAGACCTACAATAAGCATTAAAAATGTAGCTAACAGTTTTGAACCAAGCATAAATGGGATTAGGCTGCTGACTAAGCTGTCTATAGCACCGGTAGACTGTAATACTCCTGCAAAGCCGGCTGCTACAAGCATTACAAATGCAACGTACCCCATCATACCTATACCTTCATTTATTAGGATATCCATTTTTTCAGGATTTATTGCTCGAGTTCCAAAAATAATAGTTAACCCAATTAAAGCTCCAAGAGGTAATGATTTGGTCCATAATTGGACACTTAAAGTTGCTATAGCCGCAAATAGAGTAATATAATGACTTCCGGTAAATCTTAAAGAACGTCTGCGTTCTTCTCTGAATTGTATTTCTTTGTATTCTCTATTTTTTCTATAGCTTACAAATACTGCAAATAATAAACCGCACAGTAAGCCAATACCTAAAATCCATACAGATTTCCAAACATCATTTACAGTTACGGGAATTCCGTTGTTTGTCATATTATCTGCCAATAGGCTTTGAAATATTAATCCAAACCCCGCAGGGAAAACAATATATGGTGTTACAAGACCAAATGCCAATGCGCAAGAGACAGAGCGTCTGTCTAATTTAAGTTTATTCATTAAATGAATAAGTGGAGGAATTATTACCGGTATAAATGCTATGTGTACGGGAATTAAGTTTTGGGAAGCACATGCAAGTAACGTTAAAATAAGAAGCAACATAAATTTGTTGTTTTTGATTAATAACGAAATTCGTTTTGCTAAAACATCGGCTAAACCGGTGTGCGCCATAGCTGCTGCAAATGTTCCTAGCAAAATGTAACTTAATGCTGTTTCACTGTTTTGCCCCATTCCGTTTATAAAAACATCCATGATTTGACCGGCATGCATACCTGCAATTTTTCCTGCAACAATAGCAGAAACAAGTAATGCAAGAAGTACATTTACTCTGCAAAGACAAAGTACACACAGCAATATTACAGATATAATTATCGGATTAAAACAAAATTCCATAAAACTTCCTAATTTTCTGTAGTTGGTGTTAATTTGCTATGTCTGCCACAAGATTTATCTTCGTCGCAAAAACCCAGTCTTTCACATTTTGGAACAAGGTATGGCTTTAACCAAGGTTCAACTTTAATAAGTTCATCACACATCATTTTTACCATTGTCCTAATTTCATATTGGGCACGTGTGCATAATCTTAAATTCGCAAGATGAATCATTTCCCTTAAATTTAAGCTGGCAACAAGTGAACTTGCTGCAGCATTTGGTAGAACAAATCTCGCATCTTCTGCAGGAATTCCGGCATCCATAAATTCTTGATATTGTTGGGTGATTTTTTCCATAAACTTGACATATTTCTCTTTCAATTCCGGATTTTTTTCTATTGTTGGTGGAATAATATAGTCAAACTGTCCTTTTTCTTTAACATATCTTTGAGATTTTTGAGAAAAAGACATGTGTCTGTGTCTGACAAGTTGATGTGTACAAGCTCTTGATACATTTGAAATTGCAAAACTTACTTGAATATGTTCAATAGTAGAGTAATGGCCGGAAGAAATTACTTTTTCAATAAGTTTAAGCATTTTTTCCTTGTCATCAGTGCTTTCATAAATATTAATAGGATAATCCGCACTATAGCAAGTTCTACAAGCTGTATAAACGACTTTTAACATATTATCCGGTTTTGAAATTAGATTAACAACCGGTTTATTATTATTTTCCATATATCCCTTCCTCAACTACCAAAATTCAATATTCAACATAAAAATTATACCACCCTTATGACTAGAGTGGTATAATTGTAAATTTTTTCTAACATTTCATTCGCTAATATGTCAACAAACAACTAAGCTTGTTTTTTACCATAGCGTTTGTTAAATCTTTCAACACGACCTTCAGAGTCAAGAATTTTTTGTTGACCTGTATAGAATGGGTGACAGTTGTTGCAGATTTCAACAGTGATGTTGTCATTGATAGAACCTGTTTCGATTTCGTTACCGCATACACATTTGATAACAGTTTTCTTATAATCAGGATGAATTCCGTTTTTCATTATTTACCTCTTTCTTTGCACCAAGATTCCAAACTTGATTTTATTAATATTCGACTAACTTTATAATACAACAGAAATAAAAAAGTGCAAGTATTCACAAATCTCATGCAGATGTTTGATGTTAAAATTTCTTAATGATTGCATAATATATATGTTATCCGTTATGACATATTAAAGGTGATTAATAGAATGAATCTGCACGAACAATGTTTACTTAGATATTTGCAAAACCCACAAGAACTATCATATTCCACAGAAATACTAAAGGTTAATAATTTTATTTTAGAAAAACAATTTATATTAAAAAATATTAGTAATTCTGATATTATAAAAACGGTTGACATTCATCAATAAATATTTTTGTTACCTTGCCAAAAGTTTTGTATTTGATTATACTTAAAACATGTTACCTGTTAAATAAGATTGAGGGATATGTTTAAGAAGTTTTTATATATTATCGGATTAATTCTTTTTGCGGTATTTGCTTTTATAATACTAAAAAATGCTAATTTAAGCTATTTTATTGACACTATTGAAAATAGAACTTTTGATTTACGTCAAAGTATATTGATTAATGAAGGAGTTAAAAAGCCTAGTGATGACATTGTAATTGTTGCAATTGATGATGCTACTTATGAATATATTTTGGATAACTATGGCGAGTGGCCACTTCCTAGAGACACTTATGCCGGAATTATAGATTATTTGGAGCTGCAAAATCCTCGTTCGGTTGTGTTTGATTTGATGTTTGTAAAATCTATGAAAAGTGCAAGTAAGGCAGATGAAGCTCTTATAAATTCTTTCAAAAAATATAATAATATCTTCACCTCTATGAACTTTGATAATCAACCGGAAGATTTGCGAAAATCTCCGCAATTGCCTGACAAGTTGACCGTGAAAGTTGAAAATAATTCAAAAATAGATTTTGAACAATTAACTTTTTTAAATTGTCGAAAAATATTGCAAGGAATAATTGAAGTGACTTCAAATATTGGCATAATTAATGTTTCTCGCTCTGATGACGGGGTTTTAAGGAAAATGCCTTTGGTTGTTAAGTATAAAGGGAAGTATTATCCTCAGTTAGCACTAAAAGTAGGCTTAAATTATTTAGGTGAGAAGCAAACAATTTATGAAATAGATAAACATTCAGATTTGCATATTGGTGACAGACGAATATATTTGGATAAAGATGGAAGTGCAATTCTTAATTGGTACGGGCCGGCAGGTACATATAAATATATTCCGATGTATAAATTAATAAAAGCGGTTAATGGAGAAAAGACAGAATTAGATTATGATTTTTCAAATAAAATTGTTTATTTTGGAACAACTGCTTCTAGTTTATTTGATATTAAAACGGTTCCTACCGGAAAAATATACCCCGGAGTTGAGGTGCAAGCAACTTATGTAAATAATATTTTAGATAATAATTTTATAAAAAAAGTTGATAGAGGGTATACTATTGCATTGAGTTTATTATTGGCATTGTTAATTGCATCTGTTGTCTCAAGAGTAAATTCTGCTTTTATTGCTTCTACAATGTCATTATCAACTTATTTGGTATATATTCTTGTTGCTTATTATGCTATGAGATTTGAAAATTTATGGTTGGAATTGATTTATCCTTTGATTTTTTCAATTGTGGCATTTACGCTTGCGTATATTGTTAAATACTTGATTAAATCTCGAGATTTTGAGCAACAGTATATGCTCGCAACTACAGATGGTTTGACAGAATTGTATAATCACAGATATTTTCAAGAACAAATCAGAATGCAAGTTGAACAATCAAAAAGATATAGTAATAATTTTTCTTTGATTATAATAGATATTGACTTTTTTAAGAAATTTAATGATACTTTTGGGCATCAATCAGGAGACGCGGTGTTGAGGCAGGTAGCACAGACATTGAAAAAAAATGTTAGAGCTACTGATATTGTTTGCAGGTATGGGGGAGAGGAGATGAGTATTATTCTCCCTAATACATCTAAAGATGAAGCTATAGCTACTGCGCAGAAGATTTGTAACAGAGTTGCAGAAAAAACTTTCAAATTAACAGGGAATAATGAGACACATGTAACAATAAGTTTGGGTGTATCTACATTCCCGTTTGATGGTGATTCTGCTCCAAAAATTATAGAAGCGGCAGATAAAAAGCTTTATAATGCAAAAAATAATGGAAGAAATCAGGTAGGGCAATAATTAACAAGCGAAATAACTGCCTTGTTGCTTGCC
>CAKUQA010000102.1 GCA_934675225.1 uncultured Candidatus Melainabacteria bacterium
TTAACCTCATTTAAAACATTATTCCAAACACTTTTATTTTGATTTATCTTTTTCAAATCGTCTGCAGATAAATTCAACTTCTGTGCAATAGTTTGAGTAATACCTTGACCACCAGTCATTTTAAGTGTAACTGAACCCATAATGCTCTCCTGTTTTTATCTCTCGTATATATATAAAAACAATCGCGCAGCGAAAATTTCAAAAAACAAGACAAAATTCCCCATATCATATCATATCATTGATTATACTTGCCTTTTAGCCTACTTTGCAATATTTACAAAACTTTACACAAAATAAATTTACAATCGATTTAACAAGCAAATTATTACAAATTGTTAAATAAAACACTGGATAAATAACGTTCACCTGTATCCGGTAAAATTACAACTATTAATTTATCCTTGTTTTCAGTTTTTTTAGCCTGCTCAATAGCTGCAAACATTGCAGCTCCGGAAGATATACCACAAAAAATACCTTCTTTTTTAGCCAACAATCGAGCCATTTCAATAGCATCTTCATCTTTAACAGGCATAATTTCATCAACAACATTTTTATCAAAATTCTTTGGAATAAAATTTGCACCAATCCCTTGAATACCGTGACCACTCGGTTGTCCACCTGCAAGAACCTGAGATTTAAATGGTTCTACTGCAATAATTTTTATATTTGAATTTTTATGTTTCAACGTTCTCCCAATACCGGAAACTGTTCCACCAGTTCCAACTCCAGCGATAACCATATCAACTTTTCCATCTGTATCGCGCCAAATTTCTTCTGCAGTCGTTTTTTCATGAATTTCAGGGTTAGCAGGATTGTCAAACTGCATTGGAACAAATGAATTTTTTATTTCTTTACTTAATTCTATTGCCTTATCAACAGCACCTTTCATCCCCTTAGCTCCTTCCGTAAGAACGAGTTCAGCACCAAATGCCTTCATTAACTTTCTTCGTTCAACACTCATTGTTTCAGGCATAGTAAAAATAACTCTATAACCTTTCACTGCACACGCAAGAGCTAATCCAACCCCCATATTACCACTCGTTGGTTCTATTATAACAGAATCTTTATTTATAAAACCTTTTTGCTCAGCTGCTTCAATCATATTCAAAGCCGGTCTGTCTTTAATTGAACCGGCAGGATTAAAACTCTCCACTTTTGCAACAACTTCTGCAACACCTTGATTTAACTTATTAATCTTTACCAACGGAGTATCTCCGATTAATTTTAAAATATTTTCAGCAATTTTCATAACCAAACCTCTTTTCGTGACAATTATAGCATTAGTATAGGAAAAAGAAAAGACTATAAGGGATTAAGGATATAGAGTAAAACTTTAGTGAAAAGTGTAAAGACATTATCAGATAAATCCCTTTCTTGCATATTTCCGACACTTCTAATCTTACCCTCGACCTAATTGTTAGTTTACTCTCTCTAACTCTCCCTAACCGAGGGAGAGAATATAATTGATAGACTCTGAATCAAGTTCAGAGTGACTGTAACTATTTTACTCTCGCCCCTTCGGGGAGAGCGGATTTGCGGACGGACGGAGTGCAACGAGTCCGGATAGCGAGCAGATGGAGTAAACTGTAACTGTGTTACTTTTGCGGAACTCTGTGAGCGTGGAGCAAATACAAGACAGAGAGTAGGCGTTTGAGCAACGCGAATTACGCATACGAGAGAGGGGTATCTTGATTCAGGGTTATCAATACTGATTTTGACCCCTCACCCTACCCTCTCCCACAAAGGGCGAGGGGAAAGTTCATTATGTTTCAGCTTTATTTCAACATGCCCCCCCTCTCTTGAATTTGGCAACATAAATACCACAATAGCGGAATGAACAATAACTTATTTAATCAAAAACGGGCTGATAAAATTATCAACCCGTTTACATATATATTTGATTATATCTCTATTCTGCTTCCGGAGGTGGAGGTGGAACTTGTCCATCCGGTCTTGGTCCAAATGGCGGACAAGGGCATTTTTTATGTTCTTTTTCAAACTTTTTACGTCCTTCATCCTTCATTTTTTTCAATTCTTTCAATTGTTTTGATGTTAGAATTGATTCAAACTCTTTCATATTCTGCATACGCAATTCATGCATTCCACGTTTTAGAGCTGTAATTTCTTTTTGTAATTGTTCAATTTGTGCTTGTTTATCACGTTCTAACAATTTTGATTTTTTAATACCTTCAATTTCACCTTTTTTCTCATGCAATTTTGCCATTAAAGGTTTAATTTGTTCTGCACCTTTTTTGCGAATTGCTTCGGCTTTAGCTTTTTGTTCATCTGTCAATTTCAAACGTTTTTCAAATTCAGCATTACGTTTTGCAAAATCAGGACCTTTTGGAGGTTTTTGACAATTACAAGGAGCTTTTTTAGCGCAATTGCATTGAGGTTTTCCACAGTTGCAAGGAGCTTTTGTATCAGCAAAACAAACTGTTGCAGATGCAAACATCAATATGCTTGCCATAATAAGTGATTTTTTTAACATGTAACATCCTTTCTTATTTTTATAGTAAATCTTGTAACTTTATCGCTAATTCTTTTTTTGCATTATAAAGTCTTGACTTTATTGTTCCTACCGGACATTTTAGTTTAAATGCCGCTTCTTCATACGTATAACCGTATATTTCACACAGCATTACTACTTCTTTAAATTTTGGTTTTAAACTTTCTATAGCTGCTGTAATCGTTTTTTGTCTGTCATTTGTAATCACTCTGAGCTCTGGAGTTGATTTTTTATCTTTAATTGTGTTCAAAACATTATCATCCGGAGTCAATGCATCTTGATTGCGTTTCTGAACAGATTTTAGATAATCTTTTGAAACATTTTTGGCAATAGTATTTATCCAGCTCTTAAAACTCCCTTGCTCTTTATACTTTTCGGAGTTTTTCCAAACTTTTATATATACTTCTTGCTCTAAATCTTCGTTATTTTCTTTTGTAATAAGTTTTATAATACTTTTTACATTATTTTGGTTGGTCTTAATAATTTCTTTAAAATCCATTAACTATTCCACCATTAACAACCCATATGAATCCACAGGGAAACCTAAATCTTCCGCACTTAATGTTGTCCCGTATCTTAAAATATCCGAAACATCAGAATTTAAGTTTACAACACCTAGGACTGTTCCGCTGAAAAGAATTGCAAATATTGCACACGCCATTTTCAGTCTTGCAAACTTCTTCCTTTTTTGAACATAATACGGTTTTACTTCCGCTAACAAACTCGAAACCTTATCCATTTTTTCCTGTTCTTTTTGGCAATCCGGACATGATTTCAAATGAGATTTCATCATTTCTTCATCACCGAAAGTAAATATAGCTTCGTATTTATTGCATTTTTCTGTCATTTGTTTAACCTCTATATCTATATAACGATAACGAAATTAAAAAGTTCATTTCTGATAAAAAAATTTTGTATTATTATAACAAATGTTCACAAAACTAGCAAAAAAAATTTTTTACGGTTTTTGTATGCACGAGACAAAAAATGGCAAATTTTCAAAGTATCAAAAATATATGTAAAAAGCTCGGAGAGAACAACAAGCCGACATACGTAGTTATGTCTATTGCGGCTGTAAAAGGGATTTGTCGTCCAACATTTACAATGATGGACAAAACAGAAAAGCCTGAAACAAAAAAATATACAGCCTTGCGAGAAGGTTTAACAGAAGCTATTGCAATTCCTGTTTACTGGGCATGTGGAGAAATTGCAGGAAAACTAGGGAAATATGTTGTCTCAAAAGACATGGATAAAAAAATAGCTGCTCTTGAAAAAGAAGGAAAAACATACACTCAAGAAGCTAAAGACGAAATGAAAACCGCAGCCATAAAAAAAGGAAAAACCGGTTTAATGTTCATTGGGGTTTGTACTGCTGCGCTATTTATAATTCCGGCTGTTTGCTCCGCAGTAATAAAACCTGTTATGGATGCTATAGGACTAAAAGCTCCACATGATAATAAAAAAACTAAAAAGCTTGATATAAAAGAGGGAGGTCAAGAAAACATTCCACAACCTCCAAAAATTTCTAACAACATTCAGCCGGTCAAACCGATTGAAAAACCTCAAATGTCAGATTTTTATACATCACATAAAATAGGTGGAATGAAAGTAGGTGGCGTATGATTTCAGCAATTTCAAGAGTTATTACAAATCCTACACTAGTAAGTGTCGCTCAAAACACAAACGCTTCCGTAGCAAGTGAAACAGTTCTAAAATCTATTGGCAGACCTGGGTTCATTCTTATTGATAATGACATTGACCCTGCGACAAAAAAATATGCAGCAGCAAAAGAATTTTTATACCAAGCAACCTGTTTAGCTATATATATGGCACTTGTTGGTCCTGTTTTTAAAGCCGGAGCCTTTAAAGTTGCGAAAAATTATATCTACAAAGGTTCAGAAGGTTTTAACAAATTCCATAGTATGAAAGAATATCTTGCATATCACAAACTTGCAGATAAATCATTAACAAACAGAACAGCATCTCTATCAAAAGATCATTCAAAGTTCAAATTTGAACATGATAATCTTAGAAAAGACTTATTAAACAACAAAACACCAGAAAAATATCCACACATAAAAGGTGCAATAGAATTAGGTAGTACAATTGGTTCAGTACTAGGTTTGGCAATTTTAGCTCCGCAAGTAAGCCATGCCTTTATTCACCCAGCATTGAGATTTTTAGGAATGGAACAAAAGAAACCGACAGAAACACCTCAATCTGAACCAAAACATATTAATACGAAAGCTTAAAAATACTATACTTTTATTAAGACGATAAAAAGGCAAATTTATGAAAGTTAACAATATATCTTCATCCACAAATTTTGGCAGCTTAAGACTTGAAAAAGGTTGTGAAAGCACTATCTTTGCTGGAAAAACATGATACTGTTATTGCAGAAAGAGCTGCATACGCCCAAAAGAAAGAAAACTTATTAACAAGCTTACTAAAAAACTTTGGTGAATAAGTTTCAAAATCGAATTTAATAAAAAAGCGAGAATGTATTACTTTTCTCGCTTTTTATAATTTAAGAACATATCAACGCAAAAATTTATTTCAAATAATCCAATTCAAAATTATTTTCAAGAACACGCGCAAAACAATCCTGCCCTAGTATTGATGGAGTCGGATCATTTCTTAGTTTAACATTTGGTTTTCCACATGCTTCAGGATAATTACGCCAATATAATGAATAATTTTTACCTGCATCAATCCCGACTTTTGATTGAGCCCATATTAATGATGTATTTGGCACAATTCTTCCATCATTGTACAAACCACCTAATGAAAAAATATCTTTTCCCATAGCGTTAGGTAGTTTATCGCCATTTGTATCAACTGTTATAAACGCGCACAACTTTTTCAAACTACCCTCTTGATTTGGAACATTTCCACATCCGAAATTTTGTATAGAAACCATAGCCCCATTAGCAAGAAACATATTATAAACATTATCACCAAACGAACGAGTACCAGAGCCTTTTAAGTATTTTATAGTTTTTCCGTTATATTCTCCGGCTTTATAACTTTCGACAACTTTAAAAACTTTTTTAGCAGCAGCATCTATATTATTA
>CAKUQA010000103.1 GCA_934675225.1 uncultured Candidatus Melainabacteria bacterium
GATATATTTATATTGAACAAATACCAACTATAATTAAGGAAATTATACAAAGTTCAAACACTAAAAAACATAAAGCCGAAAAATTTGGAATATTTATACCAAATAATATAAAAACTGAAAATTTATCATTTTTCAAAATCGTGAATAAATTTTTAGAAGAATATGCTACAAAATTCTGTAAAATTTCTACTGTTAAAACTTACAAATTTATGTTCAAAAACCATATTATTCCATATTTTAAAAACAAGAATCTTGAAAATATTTGTGCGGATGACATCATAGGATTTTTCTATTATTGCCAAGAAAAACAGTTAAGTCCTAAACGAATAAAAAATACTCTTGCCTTACTTAAACAATTTTTATCTTATGCAACAAACAATGGTTTTATTAATAATACTTGTAATTTTCAGGTAAAAAGATTAAGTGTCAAAAATGAATTTGATTTGAATAGAGTAACTTTTGAACGAGGTATTTGCTAATGTTTTTAAAGAAAAGAGAAGAAACGATTAGAATTTTAATGAAACGAAAAAGGTATAACCAAAAGAAAATTGCAAAATATTTAGAAATTTCAGAATCCTATGTTACAAGATTAATCAACGGCGAAAGATATAGTAGTAAATTTGAAATATTTTTAGCACTTGAACTTGGATTGAATTATAGAAAACTATTTTAAAACTCCGTTTTTCGGAGTTTTATTTTTTATAAAAAATATTTTATAATTTCATAATATCTCCCCAATTTTAATAATTAGAATAAATTTATAATATTCTCTGTTTTAAGTGCTTTTAAAATAAGTAAAATTTGTGTACAAAAAACATTTACTGAAAAAACAAGTTTAATCAAAATAATTAAGTAGAAATATACAATATTCAATATATTCCATATATTCTAGTTTGTTCAAATGAATTTTTTGTCAATGTTGTATTAAATATTACCTAATGAATATAACTAATTAATGTAAATATTAAAAAGTAGATACACTAGATTATCTTTATTTTAAGTATTAATACAAATGTTTTTTGTATTAATATCATTTCTTTGAAATATTTTTATGATAGTATTAATACATTAAACATGCATAAACTAGGGGTTAGATAATGCTAAGATTTAGAAATCCCGGTACTCAGTTTTCAACACAAGTACAGGTATTAAAGCAGTTATATAAAAATTTAGGAATAAAGTCACCATTTTCGCTTAAAGATATGGCTGTTATAATTGCAAAAGAACGTTTAATGACAGCATATGGTTATTCTGGAGATGTAGCTTTAAGCTTGTGCCAAACAGATAACGAAAGTATGAATTCAGCACTTATGAATGCCAAAATGTACGCTGAAGTTTTTAGAATGTTAGGTTGGGTAACTCCGGCAGGAGATAAGTCTTATCCCTTAGTATTCACATATATAGGAATTCATATTGCAGAATCAGAAAATGATTGTTCTAAATTATATGAACAATGTGTACTGGGAATTAATAATCCGACAGAGTTAACTGATAGAATGTCTTATGATGAAAATATAAGATTTTTTAAATGTGCTTTAAGAACATGCATTGATTTGGGTGGCATCATATATAAACACGAACTTTGTATTGGACCAATGAGTGTAAACGATAATATCGAAATTGAATATCAAAGCATGATTAAAAATATTTCGAAATTAAGAGGAAACTATCAAAATTTAAGGAATGCTTTTATTAGTTTAGCAGATAGTTTAGGCATGAAATTGGATCCAGTTGACAATTGCACAAGATTGCCAATTGCCTTACTGAAAACTTGTGGTTACGTAGAATCTGTAAATGATAGTAGTTTATATAACAAATCGTTATCCTGTCTCAAAATTACCAAATATGGAATAAGTGCATATAATTATGTAAAAACAATGAAAGATTTAAGATTACAAGAATTTAATTCATATAAAAAAGAAATTCAGTTGTCTTTAATTCGATTAGGAATATACTCTATGCTCAAAAGAGCAGGATATGATCTATCTTCTGTAGAAGATATTATAAAGCAAGACAACATAACTTGTGCAGACATACTAAAAGGGAAAGAGTTATTATTCTCACCATATCAAACAATTAAACGTAATCTTATTGAAGAAGCTTTAGGCATTAATATTGGTAATGAAGTTATTACTGAAGAAAAAATAAATACTTTTTCTAATAATTCAAATATAGAAAAAGCAAGTAGAATAAATGCTTTAGACTTAAATATTCCAACATATATTAATGAGAAAATTTTGAATTTTGAAGAAGATATAAAATTTCTACAAGAAGTTGAAAAGTTAAAAAGCAAAGGAAAATCTTCTCCGGATATTATTGATATATTGTTTGAAAAATATAAAACAGCAACAAAAGATAATTTTTATCCACTAATTTCAACTATTTTTAAGATAATAGATTTTAAGTGTGAATATTCTAGACCCGGTGATAATGGTGCAAGGTGGGATGCAATCATAATAGATGATAAAAGAAGCATTCCTATTGAGATAAAGTCCCCAACAGAAGAGATGCATTTATCCGTAAAAGCGATAAGACAAGCATTAGAAAATAAAATTATTTTGCTATCACGTAAAACACACATAACAGATAAAGCCACAACTTCTCTTGCTGTTGGATATTGCTTACCTAACGATAGAGCCGAAGTAAGCAATTTGGTTGAAAATATAAAAGAAACATATGGATATAAAATTGGAGTTCTGGATTTTAGATCATTATTAACAATTGCTATAAGTATATTGATTGATAACAAAGGGTTTGACAAAAATAAATTATACGAATTGGAGGGATTGGCTAATGCAAATATTTAGTGAACAAAAAATTCGTAATAAAATTTCAGTTTTAAAACAAATTCCTGTTAATATTGAATATATACCAAATAAAAAGAGCATTGCGAACTTTAAGGATGGAACAAACTGTTCGATATCTTGTTTAAATTGCAAAAATCCTTTATGCATGAGGTATCTAGAATCAGAAATATCATTTGAAAAGGTTCCAACATTCTCATTGGATACAAATAATAATGTATGTCCTGTAAATGCTATAAAATGGAATTCAGAGACAGAAAGTCCTGAAATTGAACAAGATAAATGCATAAAATGCGGACTTTGTATGAAAAGATGTCCTATTGGTGCAATATATTGTAACAACAGTGTAAAAGTTAATACGGAAAAATCTTCTATGCAAGAATTTGCATCACCTGATGAAACAAAAGAACGAATACAAAAAGAACAAATAGAAGTAATGCGTAAAATTCCTAAAACAGGGATATTATTCATTGAAACAGAAAATTTATTAAATGAGATATATGAAAAACTTTTTAACATCAGGCATGAAATCCAGAATATAATTGTTCGTAATATATTATTAGGTCTCGGGTGTTCTTGTGCAATTCGTAGAATTGGAGATGTATACACAAGAATGGATGCAATATATAATTCTGGAACTAACGGTATTGGTGCAATGGAAATTGAATTTGGAAAAGATACACTTGATGCATCCAGAGGGATCTTAGATGATATTGCGGTTTTAAATACCAGATACAATATTTCAAAAGAACAAAATAATCCTTTAGTTGTTTGTTTGCAATTACCAAATTCAAGACAAGGTTATTGGCAGGTTGTTAAAGATATTAAAATTGTTGAGAATATTAAGATAAATACCATTTCTATTGGAGCACTGCTTATTTTGTTGTGGAATAACAAAATTTTAAATCTTTGTACAAATTCTTTTTATGCCGACTTTGATGATATGAGTATAAAGAAATACATAGAAGATATTTTGGGACGAAAAATTCAATTAATAGATAGTAACATAGGAATATTTGAACCGATTAAATAACAAGTATTGCATAATTTTGACAAGTGTTGAAAAAAAATATATTTAATGGTAGACTTACTCTTGCAAGGGAGTATGAATTTATGATTACAGAAAAATTAGTGAGTACAAAAGAAGCCGCAGAAGTTCTTGGGGTTAGTAATTCTACGATTTATAGAATGATTGAACAAGGTTTGTTAGAACCTTCAAAAACCCCCGGAGGTCAAAGAAGATTCAGTATATCAGTATTGGAGGACTTTAAAGAAAACAGTAAATTAATTACAGCTCCTCAAAACCCATCAAAACTTAAAATTAATAATTATGAAATTGAGGAAGAACAAATTACTAATAAAATAATTGAGCCAGAGCAAAGAATACAAAAATGTGTCGATAAAAGAAACACATTAAATGACCTGAATGGCTCACAGTGGTTGCCCGAAACAAAAAGTTTCTTTTATCAAAAAGGCTTGGGGGCAAAGCATCCGCATGCTCAAATAGAGCGTCAACATCCTGCTCCATACTCATTTCAAGATATAAAACATTTAATAACTTTCTTTACTAAAAAAGGAATGAATGTATTAGATCCTTTTGGTGGAGTTGGCTCTACTGCAAAGGCTTGTGAAATAGAAGATAGAATTTGTACAAGTATTGAATTGCAAGATAAATGGCATCAATTAGCAATAGAAAGATTAGAAACGGAAGTTGCTGTTGGTTCATCTAAACATCATAAATTCATTTGTGGAGATTCAAGAGAAATTTTAAAAGAATTCAAAAACTCTTCTTTCGATTTTATGATAACAAGTCCGCCATATTGGTCAATACTAAACAAAAAAGCTGATTATAAGGTTAAGAGAGAAAGATTGGCAAATAATTTAGCAACAAATTATTCAAACGATGATAATGATTTAGCAAATATAGATGATTATCAAGAATTCTTGAATATTTTAGTTAATGATATATTTATGGAATGTGCCCGAGTTCTAAAACCTAAAAAATATATGTGTCTTGTAGTTTCTGACTTTAGAAATAAATCAGAATTTATAAGTTTTCATAGTGATTTAATTCAAAAATTAAATAAACGCAAAACTTCAGACGGATACAATGTTTCATTACAGGGAGTAAAAATCCTGCTACAGAATCATAAAAGTTTGTTACCATATGGTTATCCTTTTGCGTACGTTGAAAACATACATCACCAATATGTTTTAATATTCAGAAAGGATAAAAAGTAATGAAATTTGATGGTCTAATATGTGGAGATTCAGATCTTTTACTTAAGGAAATGTTAGATCAAAACATTTCTGTAGATTTGATTTTAACCGATCCGCCATATAATTTGAATAAAGATTTTGGAAACGATAGTGATAAACTATCACTTGATGAATTTTTGTTTATTACAAAAAAAAGAATAGATTTGTGCAAAAATTTATTAAAAGATGACGGTAGTATAATTTGGTTTGGAATACATCACTATATTGGTTTCATTCAATCAATAATGTATAAAGCAGGGTTGAATTATAGGCGTATGAATATTTGGTACTATGAAAATGGCTTTTGTCGAACACAAAAAGCTCCGTTAACTCAATATGAACCCTTTTTGTGGTTTTCAAAGTCAAATAAAAAATGGACTTATAATGTTGATGATGTAAGGATTCCATATAAAAGTACGGAGCGTTTGAAAAATCCAATCTATTATAAAAATTCAAAGGGCGAGAGGGTAAAATGGGAGCCTAATCCCTTGGGGGCAATGCGTGGAGATGTATGGGC
>CAKUQA010000104.1 GCA_934675225.1 uncultured Candidatus Melainabacteria bacterium
CTTGAAAAACCGGAAGTCAAATCATAGGGTTCAGAACATTTCAAAGTAGAACAATCCTGAGCTTGAACATTTTGAGCAACAAGTAATAGTACTAAACATAAAATTATCTTTTTCATTATATAAACACTTTCTTCAGCTTTATTTTATTGTTATCTGCAACACCAACCGCGCAGATTTCGACATCATTATATACCAAACTTACAAAATTGCCAATTTTATCACAAGACTTCAAAATCGGCATACCATTTTTGATTTTTGTTAAATCATAATCATCTACGGGTATTTTGGGCAATAGCATAACTTCAAGAGGATTAATCAAATTACTTTCAACATCAATTCCATCCGGTTTAACACTATTTTCAACCCTAAAACATCCGGCTTGTGTTCTAATAAGTCTTATCAAATAACCGCCACAACCTAAATTTTGCCCTAAATCATTTGCAATTGAGCGAATATATGTTCCTTTAGAACATTTTATTAAAATCTGAGCCTGTTGCAATTCTTCATCAAAATTTTTCAGTTCAATGTTTTCAATAACTACCTTTCGCGGCTGAATTTCAACTTCCTCGCCCTTTCTTGCGTATTCATACAGTTTTTTGCCTCTTATTTTTATCGCAGAAAATATTGGAGGCAACTGAGAAATTTCACCTTCAAAAATTTTTAGACCTTCTATTACTTCCTCTTTTGTAATCTTTTTTTCAGAAACAAATGTTTTTTCACCGTCTAAATCAAAAGTATTTGTCGAAGCTCCAAATTGGACTGTTGCTAAATACTCTTTATCGTCTTGCAAATATTCAATTAATCGAGTGGCTTTTCCGATACAAATAGGTAACACCCCTTCTGCAAACGGATCAAGAGTTCCTGTATGCCCAATTTGTTTTATTTTAGTAATTCGGCGTAAAACAGCAACAACATCGTGAGATGTCATTCCAACAGGTTTGTAAACATTTAAAAAGCCAAATAACTGCTTTTTATCAGGACAACCTGACATTATAACTCTCCACGAGAAATCTTATCTATCAACTCACTAACTCTCGAACCTTTTTCCAAAGAATCAGTATAAACAAATTTCAACTCAGGAGTTAGTCTCAAACGAATACGTTTGCCAACTTCATAACGAATTTTAGGAGTACTTTTTTCAATAATCTCTTTTGTTTTATCTATTTGCTCAGGATTTCCTAAAACACTGTATATAACTTTAGCAAATGAATTATCATGTGAAACTTCGACATCTAAAACAGATACAACACCTGCTAAACCTCTAATCTCTTTTCTTAAAATATCAGAAATATCTCTCATTAATTCTTTTCTAACACGTTCATTTCTTAAAGTCATAATTTTCTCCTTGGTAGTAAGATTATATCACAAAATAATAAAAACACATACAAACACTTGACAAAAACAAACACATAGTAAATAAAAAACATAGAGAGTCTTAGCACTTGTACTAATCCACCAATTATGTTGTGCTAGAGAAAGGAACTTTAACGGTTGTTCCTATATTTTATGTGTAACGTTCGATATGTTAATAATACTGCATAATTATCGACCTAAACGGATTTCATCAAAATCTATATATATTCTATAACCCAATATTTTACAAATCAATTTCATTTCTGAATAACGTAAAGATTCACTTTTTAATTTGTGAGAAATTAAACTTTGAGAGTAATGTTTACCGCTTAACTCGGTCATTTGCCTTGCCAACTCTGTCATTGACATCCTTTTAGATGTCAACATTATCTTTACTTCATCTCGAATATCCATACTTTAATTATATATTTATGTTGATAAAATATGAAAATATGTTATAATCATGAATATATTTCATATATTATAAAACATGTTTGTAGTTATTTTACATTGGAGGGAAAATGAAAAACTCAATAAAACCAGCATTTACATTAGCAGAAATACTGATTACTCTTGGAATAATCGGAATAATAGCTGCACTCACACTACCAATGCTTATAGCTAACTACCAAAAACAAGTTACTGTGAACAAATTACAAAAGTCATATTCAATTCTGAACCAAGCTTTTAAACAATCTGAATTGGATAATGGTTCCTCCGAATTTTGGCAAGAAACTTTTGAAATTGGAGTTCAAGAATATTTTGAAAGATATTGGAAACCATATTTCGCAAACATTACTTTATGCAAAACTTATAATGAATGCGGTTATAATTTATCAAAACCATTCTCCGGACTAAACAATGGGAAATTTGACATATCTATAACAGCTAATAGAATAAAATTGAAAACTAGTGATGGAACATTATTTTTCTTTACAGATACAACTAACAATTTAGAAGGAGAAATAATACCTTTTTTCAATGTATATATAGACATAAATGGCGGCAAAGAGCCAAATATCTTTGGAAAAGACGTTTTCGTGTTTAAAAGAGTCGCGGGCAAAGGAATAGTTCCGGCTTGCAACAACTTAACCCAAAGAGAGGTAGAAAGCTCTTGTAGTCGAAATGGAGCAGGAAATTGTTGCGCTGCCAAAATAATAAGAGATGGTTGGAAAATTAACAACGATTATCCTTGGAGATAAACACAAATAATTTAACAATACAACACCACGCCCCAAATTAACAACAAAATTTTGAGCGATAACAAATATTTTACCGCGACATCCACAAACTCAACAGAACAAACAAGGTAAGTGAGAATTTACCTACACACAATTCCTTTTTCACTCTGTCTCAATTTGCATTACAAGCTTTGACGTTCAACTTCTTCTTTTGTAGAAACTTCGATGATATCGCCTTCTTCAATGTCGTTCCATTTAGCAAAAGAAATACCGCATTCAAAACCTTGTGCAACTTCTTTAACATCGTCTTTAAAACGTTTCAACTGATCAATTGCACCACGGAAAATTTCTTTACCATCTCGATAAAGAACAGCATCCTTGCTTCTTACAATCTTACCTTCTGTTACGTAACAACCGGCAATTCTGGTTGTTTTACCAATCGTAAATACTTGACGAACTTCAGCTTTACCAAGTTCGACTTCTTTAACTTCCGGTTCTAATAATGACAACATTGTCTTTTCAATATCTTCAAGAATTTGATAAATGATATCATACTTCTTGATTGTAACACCTTCTTTTTCTGCAGCAGCAAGAGCATTCGCATCTTCTTTTACCGTAAAGCCTAAAATCAAGGCATTTGATGCAGATGCCAACATAACATCGGCTTCTGAAATATCACCAACACCAACGTGAATGATTTTTGTTTTAATTTCATTAGATTCAAGCTGAGCAATAGCCTGAGACACAGCCTCCGCAGAACCGTTAGTATTGGCCTTAATAATCAAGTTCAATTGAGGAATATCATCTTCGCCTGCAACCGCTTCTCGTCTAACATGAGCAGGTAACATAGCATCTAAGCGTTTATCTCGTTCTTTTTCTTTTCTATCTTGAACTATAGATTTCATTTCTTTTTCATTCTTAACTACTTCGAAATAATCGCCGGCTTGAGGCACTTCTGTTAATCCTAATATTTCAACAGGAGTAGACGGTTCCGCTTTCTGAATTCTTTCTCCCGAATCCGATAACAAAGCTCTAACACGACCACAAGCTGTCCCAACAACTATACAATTTCCAACACGTAAAGTTCCGTTTTGAACTAATAGTGTAGCAACAGGGCCCTTACCTTTATCCAAATTAGCCTCAATTACAACTCCAGAGGCCTCAGCTTTAGGATTAGCTTTCAAATCCTGAACATCTGCAACTAACAAAATATATTCTAACAATTCATCAATACCTGTACCCTGCAAGGCAGAAACTTTTACAGTGATTGTTTCTCCGCCCCATTCCTCAGGCACAAGTCCATGTTCCGTTAACTGTTGCAATACTCTATCTGGATTTGCTCCCGGCTTATCAATTTTGTTTACTGCAACAATAATTGGAACATCTGCAGCCTTAGCATGGTTAATAGCTTCAATTGTCTGTGGCATAATACCATCATCAGCGGCAACAACCAAAATCGCAATATCTGTAGCCTTCGCACCACGAGCCCTCATTTCCGTAAACGCTTCGTGCCCCGGAGTATCTACAAATACAATCTTTTTATCCTTATTGTCATCTAAATAAACTGTATAAGCACCAATTGACTGAGTAATACCTCCAACTTCTGATGCAACTATTTTATGTTTTGAAGCTCTAATACTGTCAAGTAACGTAGTTTTACCGTGGTCTACGTGCCCCATGATACTTACAACCGGAGCTCGTTTTTTCAGCAATTTCTTGTCAACTTCAGTTAACTTCTTTTCTTTTTCTTCTTTTTCGAGTTCTTCTTCCATATAAGCATCTAAATCCTCATCCAGGACCTCAAGCTCATATTCTGCGCAAATCTTTTTGATGATATCAATGTCAATCAATTGATTTACTGTCGCCATAACTCCGTTCAACATTAAAAATTTAATAATTTCGGCAGGAGTATGTTGAATTTTTTCAGATAACTCACTAATTGTCATAGCTCTATTTACAACAACTTGAGTTACTTGAGCCGCTTCCTCCTCTTTATGAGAACGTTTCTTGTGTTTTTGAGCAGCTGCCTTCTCTAAAGAAATTCTTTCCTGTTCTTCCTTTTTGTTATTAAAATCTTTACCTTTCTTTTTGCCATCAGTACGTCTCCTACCTGTCCCTTTATTCTCATAAATATCTTGAGAAATAATTGTTCTTTGAATAGGTTTTCTTTCTCCTGACGGTTTTTCAAAAGGTTTCTTAGGTGCTCCATCTTTAGAGCGAGGAGGGAACGGTCTATCGCCTCTTTCAGGTCTTTCTCCACGCTGAGGACGCTCTCCTCTTGGAGGGAATTTTCTTTCTCCGGTTCTTGCAGGTCTGTCAGAAGAAGTCGAATTTTCACCAACAGGTTTACGAGGTGCACGTCTAACAATCTCTAATCTACTTTGTGGTTTTGGTTTAACAATTTCAACTCTTAGAACACTAGCTTTCTTAACCGGTTCAACTTTTGGTTCCTCTTTTTTTTCTTCAAATTTTTCTACAACAGGTTTTTCTGCCGGTTTAGCTTTTTTAACAACAAATGCTTTAGGTTTTTTGTGTTCTTTAACACCACCTGAAGCAATAAAATCTTTTAATCTTTTTACCTGTTCCATTGTAACAGTACTTGAATGAGTTTTGCCCGTAACGGAAAGTTGTGCAAATTTTTCGATTACTTCCTTACTGGTAAGCCCAAGTTCTTTTGCTAATTCATTTATTCTAATCGTTTCAAAACTCATTTAATAATTTTCCTTTCAAGTTTTCAGGTACAGAAGCTTTCAAAATCTTCGAGATTTTGTCTTTTTTAAAAGCACCTTCTATACACGAATTATTATAACAGAGATATACCGATCTGCCAAATATTTTATTATCAGGGTTTACAATAACGTTACCGTGGCAGCTTTCATGCGTAATTTTAATTAATTCATTTCGATTTTTAATTTTTCCGCAACCGACACACTTACGTTCTATTACCACTAATTTACCTCTGCTAATTTTTCCAATTTTAATTTTTGATCGTGTTCAATCAACAAATTAATCAA
>CAKUQA010000105.1 GCA_934675225.1 uncultured Candidatus Melainabacteria bacterium
GTTCTAATCTTGAGCCTACCCCTGCTGCCATAACCATCACTTTAATACTTGCACTCATAATAAAGATTATATATAAAAATAATATTATTGCAAATTAAAAATTTAGATGTATAATAAAAAAGTAATTTATATGGGCTTATAGCTCAGTTGGTAGAGCAGTTGACTCTTAATCAATTGGTCGTGGGTTCGAGTCCCACTGAGCCCAAAATAAAAAAGCTTCCACTTGGAAGCTTTTTTATTTTGTTACACTCTAAAACAATAAGAAATACATTATCTTTTAATATTTTTCTTTGTCCATTCAAAAAGAGTAATATTAAATAATTTTATTTTTCTTATTTTACTTGCTCCTTTTTTGTAATTATTAAATGTTAAAACAAAAGGAATTCCTATAGCAGATACACATACTCCTTCTTTTTTTATTTTTGAAATTGTTTTTTGATTATATGGAAGCAAGTCTGTTATATCAAGAGTTTGAAGCATTTTATTTTCGTACGCCAAAGTTTGCTGGCAACAATAATTTATTTTATTACCCTGTTTTATTGTATTAAAATCATGCCAACGATAACTAAATAGAACTTCATTTAAATACTTCATTTTCGAATATTTCGAAATCTGTAACATCAACCACCAATCTTCAAGAGGAGCTTCCTTTGTAAAAAAACCTATTTTTTGAAAAATTGATTTCCTTATCAAATAACCATTCGGAATATAATTTCGTTTGTATAAACTCTTATACTCTCCAAATTTTTTAGAAGATAAATTAAATTTTGTTCTATCTTGCAAATAATCTCCAAATGTTAAGAACTTTGCACAATTTTTTTTATAAACGATATTCCTAAATTTATCCCAATAACAGACCTTACCTTCAAAATCAATTATTTCATTATTTCCTACACAAAGACTATAGTCTAAATTTTTACAAAGAAAATCTACCTCTTTTTCTATTGCTTGAGGTTTTGCTAAATCATCTGATGCGATAAGATAAATAAAATCACCTTTTGCATAACTTAAAAGTTTATTCATTGTCTTGCAAGTTCCTTCATTTTGTTTTGTTTCAAAGTAAACTCTTACAAAACGTTTTTCACATTCTTTTTTTATTTCTTGAATTTTCTGCCACGTATTATCTTTAGACCCATCATCAATTACAATTAGTTCTATATTCCGATAAGATTGATTAATTATAGATTTTAACGTTTCTTGTATATATTTTTCATGATTATATGCTGGAATTAAGACAGAAACTAAATTACTTTCCATTTTTACCCTTTACTCTCTTTCTTTTCCAATTAATAAATCAAACCTTATTCCAATGAAATATAATTTAAACCTAAAAATTGTAGATATATTAGGAATAAGACTTATTTTTATCCCCTTTTTAATTTTTCGAATAGTAATTATTTTGGAATTTTCTAAATTACATATTTTGATATCATCTAAAAATGCCCATTCAAAAGGTAACGCAAATTTTCGTAATCCTCTAAATATAAGATTATGTGCAACAGAACAATTTCCTCCAAGAGAGCAAACTAAATCATATTTCTTTCTACCAGTCATTTACGACCTCTACTACTTTCTTAACTTCATCATCAGTCATAACAGGAGAAATTGGTAAACTTAAAATGGTCCTATGAATTTCCTCACTTATTGGGTAACTTTTATTTTCCCATTCTTTATATGCACCCTGTTTATGTGGTGGTGTCGGATAATGAATATTTGTTTGAATACCATTTCTGTTCTTACAGCAAAAATATGCCATACATGAGCATTTTCAACATTAGTTTTTGGCAAAATTATCTTTTTATTTTTAATATTTTCACGATAATATTTAGAAATTTCACGGCGTCTTTCATTATCTTTATCTAAATATGGTAGTTTTACATCTAAAACTGCTGCTTGAAGTTCATCCAGTCGAGAATTTACACCTTTATAAATGTGATTATATTTTCTATCAGAGCCATAATTTGCAATAGCCTTAATTTTTTTATAAACTTCTTCATCGTTTGTAGTTACAGCACCACCATCTCCCATACATCCCAAGTTTTTCCCAGGATAAAACGAAAAAGCAGAAGCATCACTCAAGTTACCGACTCTTTTAGTTTTATAAAAAGCCCCATGTGCCTGTGCTGAATCTTCTATAACCTTAAGATTATATTTTTTAGCCAAAGCCCAAACTTTTTCCATTTGAACAGCTTGCCCATAAAGATGTACAACAATTATTGCTTTAGTTTTATCCGTAATTTTTTCTTCAATCAAATCCGGATTTATATTATAAGTATTTATATCCGGTTCTATAAGAACAGGTGTGCAATTATTTTCAGAAACTGCTAAAATCGTTGCAATATAAGTATTTGATGGCACTATAATCTCATCACCGTCACCAAAGCCAAATGCACGAATAATTAAATTAATTGCATCTAATCCATTTGCAACCCCAACCGCATATTTTGTACCACAATAATTTGCAAAATTTCGAGCGAATTTTTCGTTTTCATCACCTTGAAGATACCAACCTTTATCTAAGATATTCTTAAATCTTTCGACAATCTCGTTCCTAAATCTGTTATTAACTTTTTCTAAATCTAAAAATTTTATCATAAATCACCTAATTTCCAAATAGCTAAAAGATTTATTATAAGTAAAGCAATTGATATTATAAAAAAGATATTAAACAATTTCTTGTATTTTCTATATTTTTTTATTATTTCATTTGTCTTTTCTTTAAAAATTGAAGTTTTAGGCAGTTTTAAATAATAAAAAATGTTCCACCAAACTTCACCATACTTGACCTCTGCATTCCATGGCTTGCATCCTGCATAATGTATAATTTTTGGATTAATTATTGAATCATAAAGTTCATCTCTTGAAAAATCGCTAATAAAGTCTTTTTGTATAACCCTTTCTAGCAGATAAGGATATGCAATATAATTAAGCGGAATAAATTCAACCTTATTATCACAAGCTATGTTCATAATATCCATATCATTCCAACGCTTTACAATTGTATCATCCTTTATTATTTCTATCATTTTTTCTTCTAGATTATCTTCTCTAATTTTCTTAAGATTTATAACCCAAATTCCACCAGCAAAATACGTATCTTTATACTTTTCATAATGATCTTTACGCAAATGCGATAATTCATTAGAATCCCATTTCATAAAAGCATCTTTTACAGCTCCAATATATTTATTATCTAAATCGGTATCATAAAGTTCTGAAATATCATCAACAAAAACACAGTCTACATCAGAATAAATAATTTTATCATATTGAGGGAAAAATCTTGCAGGAAAGCATCTTAACAATGTATCAACAGTAAACTGAGAACGATTATTGTGTCCTTCCCAATTACCATTATTCCATTCTTTTGATAAAAATCCTTTTGTATCAATAAATTCAAGACTAGCTATTTTAAATTTATTAACTACAGATAGTAATAACTCTTGACTTTCTTTTGTAATATCTGAATGTAAAACATACATTTTATATTCCACATTTTTTTGCGTTTTATTTAATAACGAATAAAATGCAACCGCAGCCGGTACAACGTAATTATTATCAAATGTAAAAAATATAGGTATTTGTTTAGACATTTATTTTGCTCCTTATTTTATTTAAAAAATTTTGTTAATCTATACCACATAAAATTTGATAATTTATTTTTTTTATATTTCTGTATATTTTCATCTTGCTCATAATTAAAATATGATAACGAAGATAAATAATTTATATATTTCTGATTATTATTTAAACAATTTGGTATATTTTTTTGCTCTAAATAAACAAGAAAATTATTTCTTTTATTAATAAAAGTTTTATTAAATGTTGAATAATCAATATTCAAATATAATTCATATAAATCATTTTTCTTTTCATTAAAATTAAACTGTAATGAATTTGGAATATTATAAAATTCACTTAATTCTCTTGTACGACTATCTATTATTTTAACAAATGCTGGAATATTATTTTGTAAGGCAATAATATTTCCATGAATTCGGCTACCATAACTAAAATTATATTTACCATTTTTTATTTGTTGTCTCCATTGATAATAATTCATAGAACCTTTAATACGATTTTGTTTATAAAGAGAATAAAATGGTTTTTTATATTTTTCTTCTCTTAAATTTACGCTATCTTGCCCATATAAAATATTAAAATAAAGATCTTGATCAAAAAATGTAGCATTGGGAAAATCTTTATAAATTTTATTATTTATATCACTTACAAATGTTCCTGATAACATCGGTTTAAAATTATCACGAGAAACTTTATTATTATTTATTTTAAAATCTTCCTCTAATAAAAATAATGAAGGACAACCAGATACAAATAAATTATTAAACCCTAGTTGTTCAAGTGCAAATTTAGTAAACTGTCCTCTTAAAGTAATATCTCCACCAGAACTCAATATAGAATCAAGATATTTTTTAGATTCATTTGAAATATCTTTCAAAAATTCTAATGAATAATTTACATCAGATTGACAACCAGCACCTAATACAAATACTGGAATTTTTAAAGATTTAATAAATTCAGTTTCTTCTATTAATGTATTTTTGTAACAACTTGCAAAAATATTTGCTTCCATTGTTATAGCAATATCAAAATTTTCCTTTGCCCAATTTGCATTTTGCTCCAATTCTTTTTTTACCACATCTTTTACATAAAATTTTGAGTTAATTTCATCAGAATAAAACATTGAAATGCCTGACGTATAGTAAACCGTATCACCTGAATTATAATTATATAAATCATTAATTGATTTAAAATAATTTGTTTGCATTATAAATAATATTTTTTTATTACACATATAATTCCTCCAATAAACTATTATTTTTACCAATCGTAACCAATAAATACCCTTGCATAAAATCTTCTTGAATTTCTTTATTTTTAATAGCATTTTCTAAAGAAATACGTAATGGATGATTGCTATCTAAAAAATTTAATGCATGCTTTATTCCAATAGTATATTCTTTTTCAACTTTATAACCCGCTTGTTGAAAATCATCAATTTGTGTATATAATGGATTTTCTATACCATAATTCCAAGTTCCGTTTTCTTCCATTATCTTTTTACCAATTCTATAAGCAAGACAGCTTGCATTAGAGACTAAAGAAATCATATATTTACAATACTTTTTCCAATGTTTAAGCATTGCAATACGTTCTGGTTTATTAAAATGTTCTAACAAACCAGAATGAAAAATATAATCAAATTGTTTTTCTTTATAAAATAACTTCATTTTCTACTCCAATCCAAGCCGAGAATAAACCCTCTTTTCTACCATCCTCATATTCTAATTTGGATTTTTGTCCATAATAAATTGCATCTAAAAAATATTTTACAGCCCAATCTATTTCACCATTAGGAAAATAATTTGCTTTATCTAGTCCTTTTGTATAACTTCCATAAAATCCACCTGATTTATTTTGTAAATTACAAACATAGTCAAAAGCTTTATCAGCTTTTTCAATTTCACCTAACTTATACCAACAAATTGCATATTGTAATAAACCTGTGGAACAAACA
>CAKUQA010000106.1 GCA_934675225.1 uncultured Candidatus Melainabacteria bacterium
ATTACACGTTCTGCACCGTTTACAATGAAAGTACCTTTGTCTGTCATTGTAGGAATATCACCGATGTAAACTTCTTGTTCTTTAATTTCACCGCTATCACGGTTAACCAATCTTACCATTACACGCAACTGTTTTGCATAAGTTGCATCATGGATTCTTGCTTCTTCAATAGTATACTTTGCATTATCGAAAGTATAATTTGGCAGGAAGTGCAATTCTAATCTACCTGTATAGTCTTTAATAGGAGAGAAAGAAAGCAATTCTTCTTTCAAACCTTCTTTTAAAAACCATTCAAACGATTTTTTCTGCACTTCAATAAGGTCCGGTAAATCATCCAAACGAGTATGTGGAATACCCATTGGAGTTACTCTTTCTGCATATTTTGTGTTAGACATTAATTCACCTCGTCTATGTGTACGTACTATATAAAAAATTGTATTATTTTTTGTTTTTATTCATGCTCACTTCGGAGCAATCTATTTGAAAATAATTTACAATTGAAAATCTAACTTGAGGCTGTAAACCTTTCATTTTACTGAGTTTTCAGTTAAATGAACTTACATATTTTTCTAAAATTGGGCATAGTTCACCCGACTTTAAAATTACATGTTCTTAAATAATAATACATCAATATTTTACGTCAAGAAAATATCGACTGTTTTAGAAAAATATGTTAAATTTTTGTTACAATTGTTTTTGACAGGGTGAAAAGTTTTGATATGATAGCCTTTTCCTGTCAAGCCTGTACATAATATTTATTCATTATATTATATATTTATTGAAAGGAATTTTATGAAAAAATTTATATTATTGCTATGTATTTTAATGTTAGGGAAAGTTGCACTGGCAGCGGATATTCAAGTTACTAACATTCAAGACAAAACCCCGACTTCAGTTGTTTTAAGCGGGAATCTTGTTTTTGACTGGCTTGACATCGCTCAAAGTGACAGAGATATTGTAATCGAAAAGTATAAATCTGAACTTTTTGGAACAGACACTATTTACAAATACAATAAAAAAGAATTCAAAAACGAATACAAAAACTTCTTAAAAGATGCTGATTATAAACGTCATTATATGCTTGTAAAAAACAATGTAAAAGAAACTGATAATGAAAATCTTTGCGGTTTTTATAAACGTAATCTATTAATCAGTTATGCAGTACAATATAAGAATGATTTACGTTCTGTATACTATTATGATGCACTTGGAAATCTTCGATATGTAGATAAATTTTCTGAGAACTATCCAAATTTCCCTTACATGTCAAAACAATATAGAGCTAACGGAGTAATGGTTAGTGCGATATATTTTATGTCACATGATATGCAATATATGTATGACCATAATGCAGAATTCCAAGGCGCTTGGTACAAAGACAAAATGTATGATCGTCACGCAAAACAAGTTTTGACAAGGACAAATTGGTAGTACATAAAGCATAATAATATTAAAAAAACTAAATTTAATTCTACCCCACTAGCAAAAAATTTCCTTTACTGTTTTTGACTAATTGGAAATATTGAAATATAGAAAGGATATATAGATGAGAGTTAATTCTATACAAAACAACAACCAATCTTTTGGTATGTCATTTAAAGTAAAAGAAGATGGCGCAAAAAAACTAGCTGAAATATTTGTAGATGCCCCAAAAACCGAAAGATATGTAATGAACAATATTATAAAACCAATACAATCATCAAAAAGCAAGGTTATTTTTGATGGAGAAAATGCTATAGTAAAATCTCCTGATGGAAGCAAAGTTTTTGATATCTATCCAAAAGATGCAATTTCAATGCCTAACAACCACAGAGACATTCAATATATTACAGACAAAGGTATTTATCACATTAATTACAACAGACCCAAAAATTTAGATACAATCAAAAATCAAAATCCAATAATAAAAATGCTATTTAATGCAAAAGAAATCGCAAAAGATTTAGAAGAAAAAATGTTAGGAAAAACAACTACAAAAGCAAAAAATCTTTCACAAGAAGAAAAAATTGCTCAAAAAGCGAAACATTTACAAGATTTATTCGGATAAAATCATATTAAAATTTTTATAAAAACACAGGTTGGATAAAAATCCAGCCTGTGTTTATTTTTACTATATATTATTGAGGTTTTACAATTGATAACACATAGTTATTTGTAAATACCTTATTCGCAACTTCTATAATATCGTTTTCTGTTACACTATTTATCAATTGCGCATATTGATCATCAAATTTGTAACCTCTACCTGATGCTTCAAACCAACCTATAGTTGTCGCCTTATCAAGATTAGTTTCTTGACCGATAATATAGTGTCCCAAAAGCTTGTCTTTTGCTTCTTGCAATTCTTTTGAACCCACAAATTCTGTTTTTAATCTAAACACTTCTTCCAGCATTCTTTTTTGTGCATAGTCAAGATTTTCAGGATTTGTACCAATATATGTTATAAATGAGCCTTTCAAAACATGTGGAGAGAATTGCGAACCAAGCTGATACGCAAGTCCGTCTTTATCTCTCAAATTTTTAAACAAGCGAGAACTCATGCCGGAACCGAGCAAAGAATCTATAACCTGTAAAGTTGCATAATCTTTTCGACTTAAAACTCCGTCAGTCTGCCATCCATAAATGATCCAATCTGTTTTTAAATCTTTTACTGTTGCACAAGCTTGTTTTTTTGTAACTAAATTTGGGATAGAATGCTTTGTGTAGTCAAATTTTTCACCATTTTTATCGTTGAAAATTTTTGTAAAATCTTCAATCGCTTTTTGTTTATCAATATTGCCATTTACAGAGATAACAACATTTTGCGGATAAAAAGCTTTGCTATAAAAATCTTTTACATCTTGTTGAGTAATTTTTGGTAAAGTTTTTTCAAGAATTTTATTTGAATTTGAATAATGAGAACCCTCAAAAATCAATGACTTATAATTATCTACAGCAAGATTTAACGGCACATCTTTGCTTTTTCGAATTGAATTCAACTCATCATTTTTTGATTTTTCAATTTCATAATCATCAAGAGTTGCATTATTAATTACTTCATTCAAAAGTTCTATAGTTTTATCATAATCATTTTTGGTCGAAAGTACTGTTATATCAAAGCTATCTGCTTTTGCTGACGGAATTATTTTTATACCGTTATCTTCCATTATTTGAGCAAATTCAACTGATGAATATTTCTTTGAACCTTTCGTCAATACAGAAGCTGTCAAATCAGCTGTTCCTGCAATTTTTTCAGTAAGCTCTCCGCCCTTAGAAAAAATACTTATTGCAATTATATCATTAACTTTATTAGGAGTTAACAATAATGTTGCTCCGTTAGCTAATTCGTATTTTTGAGTGTTAGAATTTTCACTGATTAATTTTGCAGGTTGTACTTTAGGAGTAATATTTGAGACTTTAACATCTTTACAATTTTCCGGCAAAACTATTGATACAGCACTTTTTTCAACTCCTAAATATTTGTTTGCGACATTTACAACTTCTTGCGCCGTTACTTGTTTAATATTATCTAAATATGTTTCATAATACTTTGTACTATCAGTTGTTACAAAAGTATAACCGATTTCACTTGCGATATTAGAAATAGATTCTCTTTCGTAATATGTATCTCTCTCAATTATATTTTTTGCCAGTTGAAGTTGCTCTTGAGTAACTCCATGTTTTTGAATATTTTTTATTTCTTCAAATATAGCTTCTTGCAATTTTGCACATTTCTCTGGTGCAAAGGTTGATGAAATATAAAAAATACCATCGTCTTTAAATCCGGTATTTGCAGTTCCAATTGTATCTGCAAGTTGTTTGTTTTCCTTTATATTTCTATAAAAAACTGATGAACGACCGTCACCTAAAATTGTCGCTAAAACATCCAATGCATAAGAATCTTTTGCATCTATTTTTACACCTCTAAAACCAATCAACATATAGCCTGATTGTGTGTCAAAATAAGCAGTTTTTTTAAGTTGCGAAGTTAGAATTTTTTCTTTTGGATAAATATTCTTTATTGGCCTTTTGTATTCTGCATTAAAATCATTTTTAACTTTTTCTATTGCAGAATTGGAGTCAACATCCCCAACTATTACAGTAACCATATTTGAAGGATTATAAAACTTGTTATAATAATCCATAATTTCATCCCTATGAATAGAGCTTATAATATCCGCTTTTCCAATAACTTTTCTTTTATAAGGATGATCTGAGTACAGCATATTAACCAAATTGTCATAAACAAGTGTATTTGGGGAATTTGCATCTTTCATAATTTCTTCTATTACAACTTTTCGTTCTTTTTCTAATTCTTTTCTTGGCACTAACGGATGTAAAAGCATATCAGAGTGCATCTCCAAAGCCAAATCAAAATCTTTAGAAGGAATAGTAACGTAATAATGCGTAAAATCTTTACTAGTAGCAGCATTAGTTATAGCTCCTTTGGTTTCCAGTATTTTATCAAATTCTCCTGGGGCGTGATTTGTTGAACCTTTAAAAAATAAATGTTCTAAAAAATGAGAAACACCATTATTTTCATCATTTTCATTTATTGAACCTGTTTTAATCCAAGTATCAATTGTCACAATCGGATTTGATTTTACTTCTTGAATAACTACAGTTTGCCCGTTATCAAGTTTATATACGTTAAAATCCGCAGCAAAAGTACAACCCGTACAAATAAATACTGCAAAAAGAACTAGTAATTTCTTCATATTATCCCCTTCAAAAATTTATTATTATCTATGTAAACATAATACAATAAATTTTTAAATTAGAGAATAGGTTAATTAAAAAGCAACTCTTTTTGGATAATCTTTAGGCACTTTCCAACCGTTCCGTTGAATTATAGCAGTGCAATAACCTCCTCCGTTGTTGCATCCACGCTCTGAATCATTATATAATGTACTAACATTTCCATCCCACATATACAATGCTGCTTCCATTTTTTTGTCATACAAATACTGCCAATACCAAACATTTTCTATAGGATAAAATTCAAATTGCCACGCGCAACTACCTAAATATTTTTCTTTACTAATACATTTTTCTGCATTCTTTGGAAAGAAGGTAATATCTCTATTTTCATGTCCTTCAAAAGTAAATGAACTACCATCTTCAAAGAAATATAATATTCTTCTTTGTCCTTTAACATCAGTTACTTCTTTTTTATCAACAATTTTTAAATATGGAGCTAAATAATTGTTAAAAGAGCTGTCATTATCATCTGTCCTGTTTACTAAATTTCCGTCATCGTCTTTTTTATCAGACACAAAATAAGACCACGTTTCAACATCTCCATTATCTTTTATGGACATAGATATTGCTTGGTTCATTGTCGAATAAAACTTTTTCAATCTTGTCTCAACAACCTGATTACGATAATTTTGTATTAATGCAGGCATAGTTAAAGCTGCAACAACACCTACAATGCCAAGAGTAATTAATACCTCTGCCAAGGTAAAAGCGATCTTTTTACCCCTCACCCTATCCCTGTCTTGAATTTGCTTCACGCTCACAGAATTCCACAAAAGTGGCATCGCCACAGTTTGTT
>CAKUQA010000107.1 GCA_934675225.1 uncultured Candidatus Melainabacteria bacterium
GGATTTATATACATAGGAGCTTCTACGGAATAGCGATTTTGAACTTTTTCAACCTTACGACGAATATTTCTTATAAGATTAAGAGTTTTTCTAACGGGTTCTGAAATCGGCAGATAAGGAATATCAATTCTTAAATCCTCTGTCGTAATTGCACAAACAACTGCAGCTAACTGTGCAGGAGTTAAATCATCAAGAATATTGGCAAAAATAATCTGTGCAATAAACAACTCATTTTCAGACCTGATTTGAGAAGTAGTTACTCCTCGTTCTGTCGGATAATCTTCTTTTAAATAACCAAAATCAATCAAGACACTTCTATGAGCTAAAAACTTGTTCCAGAAAATATCTCTTTGACGTTCAATTTCTTTTTCTAATTTCTTTGCTCGCACAGAAAAACGTTCAAGAACCTCAACATTTTTTGAATGTTTCTTATATAATTTACAATTATCACATTGAAAACCATGCATTTTTTCTAACATAGATTTCGTTTCTCGACCAAACTTTACAGCTTCCGGAGAAAGAGGTCTGTTTTTTGAACGTTCTTGTTTGCAAATCTTTTTATATGTTTGCCTATTTTGAACATATATATGACGAATTTTATCATACTCTGCCAATTTTTCATCACACAACTTATAAGGGCAAACAAACTCTCTTGATTTAATTTCTGACGTTATCTGTTTTTGAGCCAAAAGAAGCGGTTGCAAACGAGCTCCTGATGAAAAATAGCCAAAACTTTTTAATATTAACTCTTTTGCTTCTTCCAAATTAAATCTTTGTAACAAATTTAAAACCATTGAATATGATGGAGAAAACCTGCTTTCAAGAGGATTTGCATCGCTTAATACAAGTTCTGCAACTTCTTCCGGAGTTTGAAACTGAGTTCCAACAATTGTAACATACCCAACTTCATCCATTCCACGCCTACCTGCCCTTCCGGACATTTGTAAAAATTCACTTGCCGTAAGCATTCTATGACCGGAATCTGTTCTCTTACTTGTTGAACTTATAACTGTAGAACGAGCAGGCATATTAATTCCGGCAGCAAGAGTTTCCGTTGCAAAAACAACTTTTATTAAACCTTTTTGGAATAATTTTTCTACTAAAATTTTCCAAGCAGGTAAAAGTCCGGCATGATGGGAGGCTACACCACATAAAAGATATTCAATATGTTTATTGTTATACAAATGAGGATTTTCAGCTATAAACTCATCAATAAATTGTCTAATTTGAGCCTTTTCACCTTTTGTAACCAAATCCAAAGAAGCACATTTTTCCATTTGTTCATCACATTTTTTACGTGAAAACGTAAAATATATTGCCGGCAACATGTCATTTTCTTGTAAATTTCGTATTATCTCTTTTACATAAGATTTTTTGTTTTGAAATTTCTTACCAAAAACACGCTTTTCTGGTTTAATTTTTTTATTTAATTGACCACTTGGAGTTAAAAGAGGAAGTAACTTGTTTGGTTGAGAACTGTCGAAATAGAAAAATTTAAGTGGCACTGGTCTAAAATCTGTATCTACAAGTTCGGTTTTTGAATGAACAGTATTAATCCAATCTGTCAATTCTTGAGCATTTGCAACTGTTGCTGAAAGAGCTATAATCTGAACATTTGTCGGACAATAAATTATACTTTCTTCCCAAACCGTACCACGTTGCTCGTCATTCATATAATGAACTTCATCCAAAACAACATATTTAACATCTTTCATATTATCTTTAACAGAACCGAAATTTGTACCATAAAGCATATTGCGAAATACTTCAGTAGTCATAATCACAATTTGAGCATTTCTGTTAATAGATGTATCACCAGTCAAAAGACCTACTTTATCATGTCCATATTTTTCACCAAAATCATAATATTTTTGATTGGAAAGAGCTTTTAATGGAGTTGTGTAAAAAATTCTGGTTCCGTTTTTTAAAGCGTTGTTAATTGCATGTTCTGCAATTACTGTTTTTCCGGCACCGGTCGGAGCACAAACAACAACACTCTCACCATTATCTATTAAATTACAAGCCTCTTTTTGAAAATCATCCAACTCAAACGGAAATTCAGACATAATTACTCCCAATATACTAATTCTTACTTTAAGTATAACATATTTTACAAAAGTTTTCCACATAAAGTAGCAAAAAAATTTTTTACAGAATTTAAATTAATATAAAGTTAAAAAATAAAGGAGATTTTGTGCACATAAACAATCATAATCAACAAAGTTTTGGTTCTGTAGGAATTTACAAGAATGCAAACCTTGCAATAAGAAGTAGAGCCGATTACAAAAGCATGCAATATATAAACAGTCTTTTTATTGAACAAAACAGCAATAACAATGTTGATATACTACTATATACAATAGGTCCTAAAAACTCAACAAGACTAGGTGCAAATATTTTTCCAAACAAAACAGGCTCAGGTATTAAATCAGAAAGACATATTGAGCATTTTTTATACAAATATCAAAATCCATCTAAATTTATTGAACAGATATGCAGAAAAGCAAACAAAATGTCTAAACTTATTGAAAATAACAAATATAAAAAATAAAGAAAGGGATAATTATGCAAGTAAATAAAGTTAATTCATATCAACAAAATTTTCAAGGATTACAATTTCATGACGGGGTTACAGATGTCCTAAAAAAACGTGTTAAAACTTCTGAATTACAAATGCTACAAGGAATAATTTCTGAAATAAAAAATAATAAACAAGTTGATGCTGTAGTTTATTTAGCAGGTGGTAAAAATTCAGAGAAACTTGGTGCAAATATTTCCCCAAACAAAATTATTGACGGAGTAAATAGTGATTATGTAAATGAAGGTTTATTATACAAATTTAAAAATCCAATAGCTTTTTTCAACTCTGTCCGCAATAAAGTAAACAAAATGACCAATAAAATAGAAAACACTATTTATAAGAATAAAGTAATTGATAATTTTACAAAATAATTTATAAATCAAAGCCCACAGAAAATCTTCTGTGGGCTTTTTATAATCGTATTTAGTTTAACTTTATATTTTATCAAATCCTGTATATTTTCTAAGAACTTCAGGGATAATAATTGTTCCGTCTTCTTGTTGATAATTTTCAACAATTGCGGCAAAAGTTCTACCAACAGCAAGCCCAGATCCGTTAATTGTATGGACAAATTGAGTTTTTCCGGTTTCTTTGTCACGATAACGGATATTTGCACGTCTTGCTTGATAATCTCCATAGTTAGAACAACTTGAAATTTCTTTATAAGTACCGTAAGAAGGCATCCAAACTTCCAAATCCCAACATTTGTTAGCTGAGAAACCGATATCGCCTGTTGACAAAGCTTCACGACGATAAGGAAGTTCTAGCAATTGTAGCATTTTTTCAGCATCTTCTGTAAGTTTTTCATGTTCTTCTTTACTTGTTTGAGGAGTACAAAGTTTAACAAGTTCTACTTTATTAAACTGGTGAACTCTGATTAAACCTCTTGTATCACGTCCTGCAGAACCAGATTCACGTCTAAAACATGGTGTATAAGCTGTCATATATTTTGGCAAATCATCCTCTGACAAAATTTCATTTGCATAGATATTTGTAACAGGAACTTCCGCTGTTGGGATTAAATACAAATCTTCGTTCTCACATTTGTACATATCTTCTTTAAATTTTGGAAGTTGCCCTGTACCGGTCATTGTAGCTGAATTAGCCATAAATGGAGGTAGAATTTCTTCATAACCCTGTTTTTCAGTATGGTAATCCAAGAAAAAGTTAATAATAGCACGTTCTAAACGAGAACCTTTTCCTCTATACAAAATAAATCTGCTTTGAGATAATTTTACACCACGTTCAAAATCTACAAGATTTTTTTCTTCGCACAAATCCCAATGAGCTTTAAATTCAAAATCAAATTTTCTTGGTTCACCCCATTTGTAAACTTCAACATTATCATCCTCAGATAAACCAATAGGAGTTGTTTCATCAGGAATATTTGGAATATGAAGTAAAATATCTCTTTGCTTTTCGTCCAATTCGGACTGTTTTTCTTCTAATGCTTTAATATCGTCACCTAATTTACGAACTTCTTCTTGAACTGCATCAGTATTTTCACCATTCTTTTTCATCATACCGATTTTTTGTGAATCATTTTTTCTTTTGGCACGCAATTCATCAGCTTGTGTTTGAATTTTTCTTCTTTCAACATCAATTTCCAAAACTTTATCAACAGAAAGTTCTGGATTTCTTCTTTTTAAAAGTTCATTTACCTTTTCAGGATTCTCTCTAATCATTTTGATATCAAGCATTTAAAACCTCTTTTCATTACTTACAAAATTTATGACAATATTCTAGTTTAAATATAAGTTTTAATCAAGCCAAAACTATCTTATTCACAATTGTTAAGATTTGTAGATATTTTTGACACCTGTAGTATAATATATAAATAGAGGGATAGTGTTATGATGTTTAAAAAGTTGGCACAAAAACTTAATATTGAAAAACAAAAACGCAATAGTGTAGCAACAAATCCGTTAGATGTTGATTTTGACGGAAGAAAAAGTGTTTTCTTAGATAAACTTACCAAAACTGCTGTAAACATGTATGAGCGCAATTGCGATATTAAGAATTTTTCCAAACTTGTTCTATCCAATCCTGAAAATGATTCTCATAACAAAATTATGGATGAATTGTTTTCTAAAGGAGTTGTTGACCCTGCTGATGACGAAAGACTCATGGAGCTATCTGATAATACAAGATTTTTAAGAGATTTGGGACTTATTGAATAAATATTTGAAAGCTGGAAATATAATGGCACTTAAAAATTCACTAAAAACAGTTTTTATTGGATTAATTGTATTTATTTCTGCATTGTTTTTGCTTTTTGCAAATGAACAAAATTATGTTAATTCGATAAAAAAGGCAAACTATACAGAAAAAAATGTTATTGAATTACAAAACCAAACACCATCACAAGCAAATGAAGGAAACCTTGTTTACATTTCAGGTCTAGCAGGTTCTACTCAGAAATTAAATGACGAAATACTAAGTATTCCAAATGCAATCGCATTAATTAGAACTACTGAAATGTATCAGTGGCAAGAAGTAAAAACAACAAATAATGGTTATCAATACAAAAAAGAATGGAACAGTACACTAATTAACTCTGACAATTTTGAAAAATTAGAATATAAAAACCCTAAAAAGTTTCAATATAGTCCAAAAGAAATTTATGCTAAAAATGTTTATTTTGGAAGATTTTATTTGTCATCATACATAGTAAAAAAAATCAAAACTATAAATAAAATGCAACAATTACCATATAATAGTAATTTTAAAATCTATAATGGTTTTTATTTTACAGGAAAAGATTATGACAAACCGCAAATAGGCGATCAAAAATTATTCTATTCATATATTCCGTCCGGAATTCGATTATCTATAATAGCCAAACAAACTGGCAATTTACTTGAACCAATGCATTCCAAATATGGAGATATAGTAATAATTAGCAACGGAAATAAGTCATTAAATGAAATGCTCAATGAATATCGCCATAAC
>CAKUQA010000108.1 GCA_934675225.1 uncultured Candidatus Melainabacteria bacterium
ATATTATATTGCAAGAAAATTGCGAAAAAATAATACTGAACAAGAGTATAAATTGTGGATGTTATTACGAAATAGACAGTTTTATGGCTATAAGTTTGTTCGTCAATATCCTATAGGGGAATATGTTGTTGATTTTGCTTGTCGTAAGTTAAGACTAGTTATTGAGTTAGATGGTGGTCAACATAATGAACAAAAAATAATTGAGTATGATAACAAAAGAACTGAATTTATAAAATCTAAAGGATATGAAATAATTAGATTTTGGAATAATTAAGTGAACAATAATATTGATGGCGTTTATCAAAAATTGCAATTATTTATATCTAAATTTGTTGATTAATTATTCCCTCTCCTAAATTAGGAGAGGGTTAGGGTGAGGTCTTTTATATTAATCAAAAATATAAAATAAAAATAATATCTAAATTTATCATTATGACTAATAGTATTGATTTTTGAAATATTGAATAATATTTCAGAGGTTTTACTATTGAAAATTATCTATTTAATTTTTTTTATACTGGTAATAATTTTGTGTACAGGTTTTTCAGATAAAGTTGTTGATATATCTGTTTCATATCAACCTGTTGATAGAATAGAACAGATTTTCAAGGCTTATATGCCAATTAAACAAGGTATTATATATACAAAAGTTCCTCGCGGATTGGTTATCAGTATTGATGAAAAACAATTTTTTTCTAGAGGAGATGCTAGGATTAAAGAAAGTTCTTTATATATTTTAGATGTAGTTTCTTTGCTTGTTCAAAAGCTTCAAAACTATTGCGTTATCGAAAATCATACACAACAAGAAATTCCGGCAGATAGTGAATACTCCGAGACTTGGGAGATATCAACAGCCAGAGCTCAAAATATTGCTGATTATATGGTTATTTGTCGAAAAGTTCCGTTTGAACAAATCTTTCCAATGGGATTTGGAGATTTTATGCCATTTGAAGATAACGTTTCCAGTAGCATAAAGGGTTTTAATAATAGAATAGACTTTGTAATAATAGAGTATGAAGCTAAGCGATAATACTTTGACGTAGTCTGGAAGTTCTGTTTTCGCTGAGAATATTTTTTAATTTCATAATACCTTGAGCGTGAAGTTGACAAACTCTGGATTCGGACATGTTTATAGTTGCTCCGATTTCTTTAAGAGTCATGTTTTCTTGATAGTAAAGAACCATTATAATACGTTCACGTTCAGGTAATCTCTTTAATGCTTTTTCAAGTTCTTGTTTAACATTTTGTTCTTCGGCTTTTTCTTGCGGATTAAGTTTGTTTTCGTCTTGAATGGTATCAATAATTTCAACACTATCTTCTGTGTTTCCGCGTTTATCATAAAGCGAAGTCATAGTTGTGTCTTCTGCAAGAAGTTGGTTTACTTTTTCCGGTTCCATATCAATAAAGTTCGCAACTTCTGTAGTTGTAGGCATTCTACCTAATTCTTGCTTAAGTTTTTCTTGTGCAGCTTTAATATCTTTAATTTTTTTTCGTACACTTCTAGGTAAAAAGTCTTGAGCTCTAATTCTATCTAAGATAGCTCCTCTAATTCTGATAAGGGCGTAAGTTTCAAATCTTGTATTCTTTTGAGGAGAATATCTTTCTATAGCATTTATAAGCCCTTCAACACCGTAGCCGGCAATATCTTCAATTGAAATTGTTGCAGGAAGGGTAACTTTTACACGTCCGACAACATATCTGATTAAATAAATATATTGAACAATAAGAGTATCGCGAGCAGTCTTGTTGGACTTATCTTTAAGATATTCTTTCCACAAGTCAATAAGCTCATCCTCTGATAGCCTTTTTATGTTGTTGTATGATGAAAAATCAAAACTCTGGCTCATTAAATTTCCCAATATTGTTCTTTACATATCTATTCTATCTAATATAGAGAATGTTACATCATTTAAAAAGAGGAAATGTTTAAGATTTGTTAAGACATGTGGATGGTGAGTTAAGGAAGTGAGTTTTGAGTAATTTGTTATTAGTTTTTCGTTTTACTCAGAATGACAGTGTTCGTTACTCTGAACTTGTTTCAAAGTTTATAAATTCTGTTTTCTCCCTTAATTCGGGAGAGTTAGTGAGGGTAAACAAGCAAACAACATTTATATGCTTTCGCTCTTAATGGCTTTTTTCTGCTATCGATTAAGGTGAAGTAAAATTTTTTAGTAATTTTACTATTAACCTATTGCCTTAATATCTTATCGCCTTAATGCCTTCTTATACATCTTCTTCGTGTTTTTCTGTTTCGGTTTGAGGTTCTTCTTGTTTTATTATTTCTAATTTAGTTATTCTTGCGCCATCAACTTCTTTTACAACAAATGTTATGTTGTTGAATGTTACTGTATCATTTACTTCTGCAAGTCGTCCTAGCAATTTCACAACAAGCCCGCCGATTGTGTCGATATCGTCATCGTCAATTTCTTTTTCATTAATTCCGAAGAATTCTGCAAACTCATCCAATCTCATCATAGAATTTGCAATATATGTATTTGGTGCAACTTCTTTAATTTCGTCAGTTTCTTCTTCTTCTTCGTCAAATTCGTCTTGTACATCTCCGAATATTTCTTCAATAACATCTTCCAATGTTACAAGGCCTGATGTTCCACCGAATTCGTCTACAACAATTGCCATTTGACCTTTACGTTTTTTGAATTCCAAAACCAAGTTGTCCATCGTAATTGTTTCCGGAACTAATAAGACATCTCTTAAAATTTTTGAGATTGGGCAAACTTCGTCTTTTACAGATAAAGAGTATAAGTCTTTTACATGAACAAGTCCTATGATATGGTCAATGTCGTCCTCATATACAGGATATCTTGTATATTGGTTTTCTTCTGCTAACTTGTTTAATTCTTCTAAAGGCATATCTACAGGAATACAAACCATATCGGTTCTTGGCACCATAACCTGTTTTGCTGTTAAATCAGAAAATTTGAATACATTGTGTAACATATCTTTTTCTGTTTCGTTTAAAACACCACCGTCGTAGCTAGCATTAACAAGCATATCTAATTCTTCTGTTGAGTGAACCAATGAACCCTTGTGCGAATGAGGAATGTGTAATATTTTTAAAACGAAATTTCCAAATCCGTTCAACAACCAAATAAACGGATTAAAGAAAAATGTCAAAACTTGCATTGGTCTGGCAACTAAAAGAGCAGTTTTTTCAGTGTATTCAAGTGCAATTGATTTTGGTATTAATTCCCCCAATACAACATGGAAAAATGTAATCAATGCAAATGCAACTGATGCAGATACTGAATGTGTTGCAATATTTTTGCTTATCCCTGGGAGAAATACAAAAATAGGTTCTATAATGTGAGCCAGAGTGCTTTCACCAACCCAACCTAAACCAAGGCTTGATATTGTAACACCAAGTTGAACAGATGCAATAAATTTATCTAAATCTTTCAGTGCTTCCAATGCGATTTTAGCATTAAAATCTCCATCATTTACAAGTTGTTCAATTCTTGTTTTTCTAACTTTTACCATCGCAAATTCTGATGCAACGAAAAAGCCGTTTGAAAATAATAAAAATGCAATAATAAACAAATTAAATATTGTATTAACGGAATCTTCCATTTTATATAATAATCCTTCTATGTCTTTTTGTAATTATAGTATTTTTTATAAAAAAATGCAAATCTTTTAATTCTCTTGTACTTCTTTTAGTTCAGTATAAATCATTGGAGAAAAATCTTTAGTTGTAACTACTGTTATGATTTTGTAAACAGGTGGTTCTCCAATAAGAGAAGGGGTTGTGATATGATAAACACCATTTCTCATTATTTCTCCATTTGAATGTAAATGTCCTGCAATTACTGATACAACATTGTTATGTTTATCTATAATATTAAGATAGTTTTCTTTTTTATATACAGAATGAGATGCAACTTCTTTTGTAGTTACAACAGGAAAATGTTGGAAAATTATAACCGGCTCATTTTTATATTTTGAAAGTTGTTTATCCAACCATTTTAAAGTGTTGTCTTTGTAGTAGCCATTAGCTCCAGGAACTACTTCTTTAGCGCCATCAACTACTATGAATACAAATCCGTTTTTCTTGAATACGTAATTAGGTGTTTTATATTTATAAAAGTAATTGTTTTCTTTTACTATTTCAAGGTAATGTTTTTTTGAAAGTCCATTATTTTTAAAGACATCATGATTTCCTATTACTAAATAATATGGAACTTTCAGTTTGTTAATTGTTTTTACAAAATCAGGTAAGTATTCTTCTTTGGGAGAATCAATGTTATCTCCTGTGAAAATTACAAATGAAATGTCTTTTTCTTCATTGATATTTTGTACTGCATTTTGTAAAGTTTCCACTCTATAATTGTTATCAGAAATGAAATGACTATCTGTAATTTGTGCAAATTTAATAGTGTTTGCACAAGCAAAACTTTGTAGTAATACTATTGAAACTAAAGTTAGAAATAATTTTTTTATCATTTATACCCTCTGGACAAATTATATCATAAATTATAATATAAGTAAAAGGAGAAAATATGAGATTAGATAAGTTTTTGAAAGTTTCAAGATTAATAAAGAGAAGAACTGTTGCAAACGAAGTATCGGATACTGGCAGAGTTTTTGTAAACGGAAATCCTGCAAAACCCGCAAAACAAATTAAAGAAGGGGATGAAATTCGTATAGAATATACAAATAGAACTGTTTGTGCAAAAGTTTTAAAAGTTCCTGCAAATAATGTGAGTGTGCAAGAAGCTCCAACTCTTTATGAAATTATAGAGTAAATTTTTCTTGTAAATTGACTTTTTTAAAAAAATAATTAAATTCATGGCATCTACTACAAATGGATGATTTATTTAGTATTAATTGCAATAAACATGTAATTGTCCGATTGTATTAGAAAAAGAGGTAGTCATGAAAATTAACGGTGGAATTAGGTACTGTGAAAAAGGTATAACCGCATCACTTAGAGCTATGCATGTTCAAAGTGAGTTAATCGGTATGTATAATGAAAACGTTACCGGTTTTGATAAAATAGGCTATCAAAGAAAAGAGCCGGTAGTTTCTTCTTTTACTGAATATATAGGAATACACGGACTTTCTCAAACTATAGACGATAAAGTCGGACGTATTGCTATGTCTGACAATCCGTTAGATTTGGCTCTTGCGAATAAAGGATATTTTCAAACTCAAACTGCAGAGGGAATTAAGTTAACTCGTGACGGACGTTTTAAACTTGATAAGTCAGGAAATCTGTTGACATTGGAAGATGGACAAGTGCTTTCAAATGCCGGAACTCCTATTAAACTTCCAATTGTGCCTGAAAAAATAGAAGATGTTAAAATTAATGCAAAAGGCATGGTAAGCGTTTTAAACAGAAAAACGAACAAGTTTGAACAAGCCGGATGTATTGGTGTTGTTGATACAAACGGAATATTAGTAATGGATCCGCAAGTAAAACAAGGTTACAATGAATATTCAAACGTATCTTTGCAAAACGAATTTATTTCAATGATGCCTGTAATCAGAAATTTTGAAG